>JAJONK010000455.1 GCA_021323355.1 Deltaproteobacteria bacterium | reverse complement strand
GTGGGCATACCGGGAGCGGCTGACGTTGCCCAAGTTGATCGTCAATGGCACCAACGATTTTTATTGGGCTACTGACGCGCTCAACCTTTATTGGAACGAACTGCCAGCTAACAAGTGGGTGATTTATGTTCCCAATGCCGGCCATGACTTGAGACGGCAGGACCGAGGTAATCCGGATCAAACGGCCGATCTGATTAACGGCTTAGCGGCCTTTTCCCGGCATCAAATAAACCGGCGTCCGATGCCGGACGTAAGCTGGAAGCATGAAGATCGCGACGGCAAATTGCGCTTAAGCATCGCGGGGAATCCGCAGCCATTGGGCGCGCGGCTTTGGGTTGCGCAAACAGCATCAAAGGATTTTCGCGCAGTTAAGTGGATTCAGCAAACCGCCGATGTCTCCGATGGGATCGTTGTCGGCGAAGTCACTCTGCCGAAGCAGGGGCACGTGGCTTTTTTTGGCGAGCTCGATTACGAGATCGATGGGCTGAAATATCAACTCTCGACCCAAATTCGGGTGACGGAATAAAGCGTCGGCTTCCGTTTTGAGCTTTTTTCCCTCGGCAGAATTTAAGATCGATGCCGGTGCTTGTCAAGCCGTTGACACTCCCGGTTGCCGTTCTTACGTTCTTCTCATTACACAGTTTAGAGAGAGGAGTCAGGATATGGAATTGGTAACATGGACACCGTTTGAAAGCTTGAACAAGGTTCAGTCGCGGATTAACGGTTTGTTTGATGAAAATTATGGCCGCTCGCGCTTTAACACCGCAACCGGCAGAACCTGGTATCCCGCTGTCGATATTCTCGAAAGCAAAGACGCCTATGTGCTCCGAGCCGAACTTCCAGGAATGAACAAAGAGGATTTCAACCTGGAGCTTGAGGAGGCGACATTGACGCTCACGGGCGAACGGAAGTTTAGCAAGCCGGCTGAAGGCGTTGAGTATCGCTCCGTGGAACGGGTTACCGGAAAATTCGTAAGATCCTTCACGCTGCCTGAGAGTGTAAAGCATGACGCGATTCAAGCCACGTACAAGGACGGTATACTCGAGGTTCAGATTCCCAAGGCCGAAGAGGCCAAGCCGCGGCAAATACAAATTAGCGTGCACTAATCTTCGAGCACGTTCAGCAGTATTAAGAGGGGGGAAGCAGGTTGCTTCCCCCCTCTTGCTTTACGCTTGCCATCGGGCTTCAGATAGTTGCTTGTGACACTCGGCGTCGATCAAAACATCCACCAGGCGCAACGTTGAGCCGCGAGTCGAAAAGTTTTCTGACGATCTTACAGCCGGTATTTTTCCTGGTAGGGATTTTTCTTCTTAACTTTACCGCTAGAATCATCCTCTCACCACTGCTTCCAACCATTGAAAACGAACTGGCGATCAGTCATGGCCAGGCCGGCTTTTTCTTCTTCCTGATTTCGGCTGGTTATCTGTTCGGGCTACTGGGCTCGGGATTTTTTGCCGCGCGCGCGACACACAAGCTAATTATTGTTCTCTCCAGCGCGGGCGTTGGCCTAGCTCTGATCGCGATTGCTTTTGCCACCAATCTATCGACCGTCCGGGCGGGCTTGATGGCTCTCGGACTTGCGGCCGGTCTTTACATTCCCTCGGCTATCGCGACGATCACCTCGGTCATCAAACAAGAGCATTGGGGCAAAGCGATCGCCGTGCATGAGCTGGCGCCAAACCTGGCTTTCTTTGCCAGTCCTTTCATCGCCGAATTATTCCTTACCTGGGCAACCTGGCGTGTGGCGCTCGGCTCACTTGGGGCAACGTCGATCATAGCCAGCCTCACCTATCAATGTTACGGCCGCGGCGGTGAATTTGCCGGCGAGTTTCCTGGTTCGCGTGCGTTTGGCGCCCTGGTCAGGACCCCGGCATTTTGGCTCATGCTGACTTTGTTTGGTCTGGGCGTGAGCTCGACTATCGGAGTGTACGCGATGCTGCCATTGTACCTGGTTAGGGAGCAAGCTATGCACCCGAGCTGGGCCAACACGGTGGTGGCGCTTTCACGATTTCATGGACCGATGCTCGGACTCCTCGGTGGTTGGGTATCGGACTGGCTCGGACCCAAACGAACGATCGTCGTGAGCCTGATTTTTACTGGAATCGCGACCTTGCTTCTGGGCCTCGTTTCAGGTTGGTGGACCAGCGCCGTGGTTGTAGTTCAGCCGCTTGTAGCAGTTTGGTTTTTCCCGGCGGCATTCGCCGCATTGGCGCTGATTACCGGACCTAATGCTCGGAACCTGGCGGTCGCTTTTACTGTGCCGTTCGGGTTTATGGTGGGCGGCGGTGCGATCCCGACATTTATAGGTATGATGGGCGATGCCGGTTTGTTTGCCATGGGATTCGTCGTCGCAGGAAGCCTGATTACCTGCGGCGGTGTCCTGGCCATGCTGCTCAACTTGCCCCAAACGGCGAAAAAATTGGTTTGAACCCGGTTGTTTTCCGTGCATGGGCTGTTCTATAAATTTTCATGATGAATCTGGAAGAATTCGCTGGAGCAATCAGAGAGAGCCGAGAGATCGTTGTGTTCACTGGCGCCGGGATTAGCACCGAGTCCGGTATTCCCGACTTCCGTAGCCCGGGCGGGATCTGGAGCCGTTACCGACCGGTGAGTTTTCAAGAGTTCATCAGCAGCGAGGAATCCCGCGTCGAGGCCTGGAAGCGGCGCTTGGAAACGTACGCGGTGGACCAAAATGCCAAGCCCAATATCGGCCACTACTTCGTTCAATCGCTGAACGAAAAAGGCAAACTCATCGGGCTGATCACGCAGAATGTTGACGGCCTGCACAGTCAATCCGGACTGCCCGAAGACAAAATCGTCGAATTGCACGGCAGCAACCGGACTATCCGCTGTCTGGAGTGCAGTAAGTCTTATGATCCGGTCAT
The DNA here is from genome assembly GCA_021323355.1 of Deltaproteobacteria bacterium. Lineage (GTDB taxonomy): Bacteria > Desulfobacterota > Binatia > UBA9968 > UBA9968 > WHTF01. The sequence goes on along the minus strand of JAJONK010000455.1, from coordinate 351 downwards.
CATCATGGAACGTTTGACCGGCAACTTCTCCTCGCCAAGATGTGATGACTGCGGCGGCATTCTGAAATCCGCGACGATCTCATTCGGCCAAGCGATGCCGGAACGAGCCATGCGCCAGGCTCAGGAATGGACCGAGCAGGCGCGCATCTTTATCGTCATGGGCTCTTCGTTGCAAGTACAGCCGGCGGCTTCTTTTCCAGTTATCGCCCGGCACAACGGCGCCGTTCTGGCAATCATCAACCGCGAACCAACCATGCTCGATGAATATGCAAGCTTCGCCCATCATGGCGCCATAGGGGAGTTTTGTCGGCGGTTCAATTCAATGATAGCCGACGGATGATGTGAATCATG
>JAJONK010000454.1 GCA_021323355.1 Deltaproteobacteria bacterium | reverse complement strand
AGATTGGCGAACTGCATGAGATCAGGATTAAGATCAAAGATAAAAGATGAATTATGAAAAGGAAATTTATACAGGATGACTGGATTTGCTTCCGCTTCCAGCTTTCATCGTTGATATTTTCGTTAGCAGTACTTTCATGAAAGCAAGCCCACAACTCACAGTGCCGCGGCCGACCGCCGATCCCATCACCCTCGAAGTCATCCGTCATGGCATCGTTTCGATCACCGATCAAATTGACGCGAACATCGCGCGCACGGCCTTCAGCCCTTACATATACGAGTATAAAGATTTCGCCGTTGGGCTGGTAAGCGCGGATGGTGAGCTGATCGCCCAATGCACCGGCGGCATGCCGGTCTTCGTTGCCGATTCGGTCGGCATGGCGGTGCGCGATGGCCTTGCCGTCTATGGTCGCGAGCGCTTGCAGCACGGTGACGTGCTCTTGTGCAATCACGCGGCGATTCAAGGACAGCACTTAAACAACACCGTGATGTATACGCCTATTTACGCCGGAGCCGGCAGTGGCAGCCTGGTGGGATTTTTCGCCATCAATGTCCATTGGATCGATATCGGCGGCATCACGCCGCGCTCCAGCGATATCTTTATGGAAGGCCTGCAGCTGCGCTCGATCAAACTGTGGTCGAAGGGCGAACCGATTCAAGAGGTGTATCGGATCATCGAAAACAACACACGCTTTCCTGTGGAGCTGCTGGGCGACATCGCGGCGCAGCATGCAGGTTGTATTCTCGGTCGCGATCTAACGCAAAGCTTGGCCGAAAAGTACGGTGTCGAGACTTTCTTAGCAGTGGTAAAAGCCATGCTCGATCAGAGCGAAGCGGCGGCGCGTGAGCGCATCCGCCGCATACCGGACGGCCAATACAGCTATGAAACATTTTTCGATAATGACGGGGAAACCGATGATGCGCTGCCGATTCGAGTCAAAGTAATTATTGAAAGCGACGAGATGACCGTCGACTATTCAGGGATTGCCGAGCAGGTGCGCGGCTGCATCAATTCGGGATATTACGGCGGCGGGCGCACCACGGCACGGGTTGCGTTCAAGTATCTAATCGCCAACGAGGAGCCCGCCAATGAAGGCACTTTTCGGCCGCTGAAACTGATTCTGCCCGAAGGCAAAATCTTGAGCGCCCATCCAACGGCGCCGATGGGAAATTATTCGCAACCGTTTCCAACTGTGATCGACGCGATTATCAAAGCTTTGGAGCACGCCCTGCCCGAGCGCGTCACCGGCGCGCATTTCGGCACTTTCTCGGGGGTACGTTTTCGTGGCAAGCGCGACAACGGCACTCCGTTCGATTGTCACGACAGCGGTCACGGTGGCTGGGGCGCCTGCGCGACTCACGACGGCGCCGGCCCGTTTCGCACGATGGCGCACGGCGACACGCGTATCATTCCCGTAGAACTTCAGGAGTCAATGTATCCCTATCGCATTGTCGAGTTCTCCCTGCGTGAAAATTCGGGCGGGCCCGGCAGATTTCGCGGCGGCCTTGGCTATCGCAAACGATACGAAATCCTCGGCCACTGCGACCTCCAGGCGATGTTCGATCGGGTCAAGTATCCGCCGTGGGGAGTGCATGGCGGCAAAGCAGGCCAATCAGGGCAGATCACGGTGATCAAAAAATCCGGCGATCAGGAAATCCTCTACAAGAGTAAAGCTTATCCGTTGGAACCTGGCGATTCGATCATCGTTGAGACCGGCGGCGGCGGCGGGTACGGCTCGCCCCATGATCGCAAGCGCGAATTGCTTGAACGCGATCTGCGGCGCGGTTATGTATCCGTAGAAGCCGCTCGGCGCGATTACGGAATTGCCATCGAGCGGACGCGCTAGTTCCGATCGACCCGCTGTCACCAATCAGGAATGGAACACCGAACCGATCGAATATCTTCAGCTCGCCGGTGTCCGGTGATTACCGAGTAACCCGTGAACTTCCTCGCTTTGATCTCTTCGATCTTACCTTGGGCACCGACTGTCCACACAATCTCGGCTAAGCAATGAATGAAGGATTCGCCATGAAGCGAGAGAGAATATCAACTAACTTGATTATGATTTCCTTCTTCAGCGGAATTTTATTACTGGTTAATTTCCATCGGACCGCGTTCGCCCAAGAACTGCCGACGAAAATACGCATTTCCAACTCCGGACTGAGCGTAACCGCTTTGCCGCTGGTCGCCGCGCGCGAATGGAACTTTTTTCGTGAACAGGGATTGCAGGCCGAGATCATCATGATGAACCCCGCGATTTCGAACCCGGCGATTGCGGCCGGCGAAATCGACTATGTCGCCGGCGTCGGGCCCGGTTCCGTGGCAGCTACTTTGGCGGGACTGCCGCTGCGAGCGGTGTGGTTTTCTTCCAATCGGATATCCTATTTTGTAACGACTTCGCCGCAAAACAAATCTCTTCAAGATCTAAAAGGAAAAAAAATCGGCATCACCGGCGGCATAGGCGGGACCAATCACGTTGCGTTAGTCGTCGCCCTCGAGAAGGTGGGATTCAATCCCAAGGATTTCATCATTCTGACGACGCCCACGCCCGAGCTGCTCCGGTCTTTGGAGTCGGGATTTGTCGACGCTGCCTCGCTCAATCCACCAACGGTGTTTTTTGCCCAGCGAAAGGGGTTTCACCGGGTGCTGGATATCGGCTCGTTAGTAGAGATGCCGGGCGGCGGTTTAACGACCTTGATCAAAACCATTACGAGCAAACCGGATGAAGTCAGGAAAGTGATCCGCGCGCTGCAAACGGCTAAGGACGCGATCCGAAAATCAAAAGATAAAACCCTCGAGCTCATGGTTCGTACACTGAAGATGGATCGCGACATCGCCTCCTCGACTTACGATGTTTATCTCACCAGCCTGAGCATTGATGGGGTGCCTGCGCGCGAAGGCATGAACAACCTGGTTCGGTCCGTGAAATCACAGGCACGCTTTGCCGACCGAAACGTATCCTTCGAAGAGGTCGCTGACGACACTCTGGCCAAGGAAGTGGCAAAGGAGCTGGGCTACAAAGTGAAGTGAAACCGTAAGGACAACCGAATCAACCGACTTTGGAAAGCACGAAGACTTCGTATGAACAAGGCTATCTTTCTAGTAAAACTTTTCCTGCTCCTGTCCATTCTGAGTGGCGATGCCGCTGCTCAGGAGCTCAAGAAGGTCCGCCTCGGCTACCTGTCTCTCGGCTTTCGCCAGGGCCATATCTGGGTTGCCAAAAACGAGGCTTATTTA
>JAJONK010000453.1 GCA_021323355.1 Deltaproteobacteria bacterium | reverse complement strand
TCGCAAGAACGCTTCAACGATGCCGACCAGGGTTGAATGTTCCAAGCTTTCCTCCGCATCATGGTGAAACTCGGTGGCACTATATGCACCGGTCAAGCAGCGGTCAAATCTAGTCCGTGGCTTTCGACACATGGTTGAGCCAAGAGAGCTCTCGGTTGAGGAAGATGCCGAGAATCGACCATCGAGGGTCAAAATGTCTGCCGGCTTCACGGATAGCAATTGTTTCTTAGTCACTACAAGGAGGGCGGCAATGAAGCAAGCGCAACGATGGTTCCTCTCACTGGTCTTGTCTTGGATAGCGTTCTTGCCGGCTCATGCGAGAGCTCAATCCGTTCCCAGCGAAATCGATAATAATCCGTTTCCACTTCTTGCCGGACTCGAGCAACCCGTCGAGTTCTGGACCAAAATTTTTACCGAGTACAGCATATCCCAACTGGTGTTTTTTGATCCATTGGAGATGTCCAGGATATATGAAGTGTTGGAGGTCGGCGAAGAGAATCGCTCCAACGAATACGTCGACGGTGAAAAAGCGCGGATTGCCGCGGCACACGAAGTCAGCATCGAGCGAGTGAAGGCACAGCGGGGAGTCAAAGAGCGAACCGCGGCGGGACTGAAGCGTTCTAACCGTTACATCGGGCAAATGCAGCAAATCTTCCGGGAGCGCGGCTTGCCGGTGGAATTGACTTACCTCCCTCTGATCGAATCGTCGTTCAACAGCAGCGCGCGTTCCCATGCAGGCGCTTTAGGCATGTGGCAGTTTATGCCCGCTACCGGCAGACAGTATATGCGGGTCAACCGTGCCATCGATGAACGAAGAGACCCTATCGAATCGACCCGCGCGGCGGCATCATTTCTCAAGCAAGCTTATGAGTTACTGGGCAATTGGCCATTGGCCATCACGGCTTACAACTTCGGCCCCGCCGGCATGGCACGCGCAGTGGCTGAAGTCGGCTCGGACAACCTGGTGGATGTAATCCAGAAATATAACGGTCCATACTTTGGATATCCGCCGAAAAATTTCTACGCCGAATTTCTTGTCGCCGTGGATATCGGCAAAAACCCCGAGCGATACTTTCCTGGTCTCGATTTAGATCCGCCCGTTGCCATTCAAGAAGTGGAGTTAAGGTCGCAAACATCGCTGGCAGCGGTCATGCGCTCCACCGGGCTTAAACGAGATGAGTTTTTGGAGTGGAACCCGGCCCTGGCAAATGCTCCAAAGATTATTCCCGCAGGCTACCGCGTGAAGTTGCCCGTCCAAAAACAAATGGCAGCCATTGTCGAGACTCGTGAGGTGAGCCAGGCACGCGAGACACCTGCGCGCCAACAAGCACAATCCAGCGTAGTGCGGCATCGCGTTAAGCGTGGTGAGACGCTCATGCAGATCGCTCAACGTTACGGCACGTCAGCCGAGCGCATCCTCAGGATCAACGGTCTACGCAAAGCCAGTCTACTTCGCGCCGGATCGACAGTGCTGGTGCCCAGACTGTAAGGCACATACCTTCCAACACCGCACCAAGATCGAAACGATCGCTATCGTTTCGATCTTGTCGTTTCTGGGTCTGCTTACGATCGGAGTTATGCTCTCAGGCTTTCTGGACGGCATGTCGCCAGCCGTGCTGCTCTCCTGGACTGGGATAACAGGGACACGGAGTTTCGATTATGATCAGAACGCAAATCAGGAGCTGACAATTTGCTACTACCTAGACTGTTGATCTATGACGATGAATTGTCAGGTATTGCTTGTTTGGGCACTTCAATCAGGAGCAGATAAATTGTCGTACTTCACTGAAACGCTAGAACGCCTTGTTACTGCTCGAGGGCAGAGCCGGTCAGCCAAGAGCGTGGAAGTCTTCGGCTGGTTAATACTTCTCGAAGGCTCGTTGGTTCTGCTGTTCCCGCATTTCGTCGCACGAATACTAAACTTGCCGCCGCTGGTTGAACAAGCGGCGAATTATTTCCGCCTCGTCGGCCTATTAGTCAGCGGGCTCGGTATGATTTACATTGCCAGCGGTCGGCTGAATGCCGCGGGATTTGTTTTCGCGTCGTTGCTGGACCGGCCGCTTGTGCCGTTCGCCATGCTTATCTTGTGGTATCTCGAAATTATCCCCGCACCCCTAGCACTCCTTTTTTCAATCCAAGATTTTGGCAGCTTTCTATGGACGCTAAAAACCTCGCGCGCCGAGTCACCGAAGCTAAACTGAATTGCTGTTGGCGCTGCAGTTAAAATTTTTGGCGCCGCAAGTATGAGCGATTATTTTTTGATCCCGGCATAAACAACGCCGCCAACATCAACCTGAGACTCCAGATCGTCATCAGCAAGTCGATAATAAATCGCGCTGCAGCCACATTCCCAGACTCATAGAGAGCATGACAAAGATAAGTTGCGAACAGCAATTTACATTCGATTTTACCTTCTTTCTCTCTTGCCCGCTGTGCAGCAGCAAATTGAATGGATCTAATTGGGTAAAGGCATCGACAACAAAATTGACTTGCCATGAGGCCTCTCGAGTAATAATCGTCGTAATCAGGAGTTTCTAAAGAGCGATATTTTCGTGGGCTGCTGGCCCATTGTTTCGACAAAACTTGCCAGGTTAGCTGGCATGACGAGCAAGAGGAGCTGATCATGAGTAAGCCGATTGTCGGTTTCATTGGCCTAGGTATCATGGGCAAGCCCATGGCTCGTAATTTGATTAGGGCAGGCTGCCCGCTGATCGTGCACAATCGTAGTCGCGCAGCAGTGGACGAACTGACAAGGGAAGGCGCACAGGGCGCGACAGATGCAAAGGAGGTCGCCGGGCGCACGGAAATTATCATCACCATGCTACCCGATTCACCCGATGTCGATCTCGTTTATGCCGGCGAGAACGGGATTTTCTCGGCATTGAAATCGGGAACCCTGCTCATCGATATGTCGACCATCTCACCTGCCGTCGCCCGCAAACTTGCAGGTGAGGCGCAAAGGCGAGGCTGCGATATGCTCGATGCGCCGGTGAGTGGCGGCGAAGCGGGTGCAATCAGCGCGAGCTTATCCATCATGATCGGCGGCGAGGCAGCCGCCGTCGAGCGAGCGATGCCGATATTTGAATCGCTAGGAAAGAACATCGTTCATGTCGGCCGGGCCGGTGCAGGCCAGGTGACCAAGGCGGCTAATCAAATGGTTGTCGGAACGACTATCGCTATCGTCAGCGAAGCTTTGGTACTGGCCGCCAAGGCCGGCGTAGATCCGGCTAAGGTGCGGCAAGCGCTCTTAGGCGGCTTCGCCCAATCGAAAATACTCGAGGCTCACGGTCAGAAAATGCTCGAGCATAATTTCAAGCCGGGCTTTCGCATCCGGCTGCACGAGAAAGACATGAAGATCGCACTGGGAGCGGGATTCGAGTACGGCGTGCCGCTGATGGTCACTAGCCAAGTCGCGCAAATGATGAGCGCCATGAAAGCGATGGGCAACGGCGATCTGGATCACTCGGCGCT
>JAJONK010000041.1 GCA_021323355.1 Deltaproteobacteria bacterium | reverse complement strand
CGAAGAATTCAAACGTCAGGTGGTGTGTGCCCTTGCGCATGATGTTAAAGCGCCGCTTTCGGTCATTCTCGGCCATGCCGAATTGCTCGCCGGCTCCTTTGGCGGACGACCCAACCCGGCTGAGCAAACTCTGTCGCTCAAATGCATCCGCGAAAACATCGACCGTATAGTAAACCTGGTCATCGGCTTTTTGAACGTGTCTGAACTAGTGACACCCAAGGCGGAAGCCAGTAAGACTGCGGTCGAGATCAATCCCATACTGAGAGATGTCATGCGGCAGCAAACCGTCGCCCTCCGTAAGAAAGATCTGGACGTCCGATTGGAACTTGCCGATGACCTAAAGCCCTGTCATGGCGATCAGAATCAGTTAGAGCGGGTGCTTTGGAATCTGATCGACAACGCCATCAAGTACACGCCGCCAGGAGGCGCCATTGCTCTAACTTCGCGGATGATCGCAGGCAAGATCTCGCTGAGCATCAAGGATAGCGGCATTGGAATTCCTAAACGAGAGTTGCCTAATCTGTTCCGGGAGTTCAAGCGTCTCGAAGGCTCGGTCAATACCGAAGGCACCGGCCTCGGATTGTTTATCGTAAAAACTATTCTCGACGATCATAACGGCGCCATCACTGTCGAAAGCGAAGAGGGAGCCGGAACGACTTTCAAAATCGAATTGCCCGCCCGCGGTTAGTAATCACAGCCTATAGCAACTCACATTCCGCGCGGAATCAATCTGTTGCCTTCAGACTGCTCAGCTCGCTTTACGCTGGCCTTTGGCTGCCTGGAGTTGAGCTCCTAGTTTCTGCAGTTCGTTGACACTGACAAGCTCACGGACCTTCGGGAACATCTTTCCCTCTTCCTCATCTTCGGCGTGATGTTCGACGTTATCGATCAGCTCCTCAAGCTTGTCTTCGAAATCTTCACGATCAGATAGACTAGCCATCTTCTGGAGGAGCGTTTTCATATTATTGTGTTCTTTGAGCGACTCGACGATCATCTCTTTTAGTTCATCGTACCTCTGCATGGCAGGATAGAAAATGTTCTCTTCGATATGGGCATGCATCTCCAACTCACTTTTGATTTGACTGAAAATGCGTTTCTGCTCCCGGTCATCAGCGCTTTCAGCTTTGTCGAATAATTTTTTTACTCTCGCGTGATCCTGTTTCAAAAGTTCTAATGCATCCATCAAACCTCCTTGGACAGCTCGGACAGTTAGTACCTTTAACAATCGAGGGCTAAATACGTTCCGTTCTTGGCAGTTTGCTTGCTGAGGTGTGAATCTTCAGGGCGTCCAGCGCATCTAAGGCAAGTCTACGTCAGCAAGCGAGATGCCAAGGGAACACAGACGTCTCCGATCGCATCTCATACACCGTACACGGAGGAGCCATGCTAATGAGCGAATCGTCTGCACCTGTAGTCGAATAAACTCCCGGCTAGCAACAGATGCGCAACTGGAGCGAAGTCGGCTGGCAGCAGACGGTCAAGCGATGATTCCTCTTGTTTTGAGGTGACGCTTGCCATGTTGTATCACCCCTGGAGTTTTGCGGCTCTTTCAAACTCGGATTTGGGACAATCAACCGCCCGTCATTCCGACGGCCAAATCATCACCTATCTTTTTCTGCTGTCTCAGAGTGCTAGACTTCATAGGAATCTAACGAGAACGTTGTAAGTCGATTGAAACCTTGGGGAGCGCAATGGAAGCCCGTTACAACGGACACGTTATTCGAGTGAGCGCCCTACGCGTTCCGCACACGCATCAGTGGACATTTACATGGGTGGTCTCGAAACAGGGCGCTGACGCCGGAGTAAAGACGTTTACTGATTATGGCGGCCGCTTCGACACGGCAGACGATGCCATATCACGGGGATACGATTTTGCCATGAAGTGGATCGATGATGGCAAGCCGGATCTCTTCGAAGAAAGATAAGCGCTAAATCCTAGCGGCTCACCTGTTCGAGCGCGGATGAATGGTTAGCTGGTTCCGGATTAGATTGTAGCGCTCTTTACCGTTCACAGCCCGCCGCAAGGCGGATCCAACTGAAGGCCGTCCAGCTTTGCTCGGTGGGTAAATCCCGTCCCGCCTTTTCAGACCTTGACCGAAGAACTCTGCGAGTTTGCTCGATCATAATTTTATGCAGACTTGATCATTCTGAATCTGCTTGTCGCACACAGCAAGAGCATGTCATAGATGCAGTAAACCAACGGAGTAGACATGGCAATTTTCAATGGAGAGCTCGGGCTGCAATTTGTCACTCATCTAGCTAATCAATATACGGTTCGAGATTTGGTTCGACTGGCTCATCTCGCCGCCGACAACGGTTTTCAGCAGATCTGGGTCAACGACAATATTCGTTACCGCAGTCAGATTGTCGTGCTCACGGCGATTGCCTCACAGGTACCGATCCGCCTCGGCACCGCGATCATGGTGCCGTACTTTCATAACCCCTTGGATGTCGCCGACTCGCTCGGCGCTCTTTCCGAGCTGTGCGAAGATCGGGAGATAAGCGTGGGGATTGCGAGGGGCGACCTCGGACAATCCCCCCAGCACGTTCAGCCTCTTCGGCCTGTTGCCATGGTCAGCGAAACAGTTCAGCTGCTGCGGCAGGCACTGAGCGGCCAAGAGTTGAAGTATGCTGACTACCCATTCCTTCAACAGTTTTACCATCTTAATCCGAGCGGAAAGTTTCGCCTCGCTTTCAAACCTCGATCAAGTTTTAAGTTTTACGGCGGCGGCAATGGCCCGCAGGCGCTGCGAATTTGCGGCCGCATCATGGATGGATTGATCAGCTCGGGAACCTATATTCCCATGCTCAAAGCTGGACGTCTTTCCGGCATGCTCGCGACCGCGGATCACGCCGCACAGGAAATCGACCCCGCAAAACGATTGCGTAAAGTATGTGAACTTAACGTCTCGATCTGCAGCGACCGAAATAAAGCGATCGAGTTTCCCAAGCGGCAGGTGGCTCATTCAATTCTGCAGTGGGAGGCTTTGGGTTTCACCGCTGAGGAGTATGGCAAAATGGGCGTGACCCGGGAACAAGTGCTTAACCTCAAAAGAGCGTTCGAAGCGGGAGCCACCGTTGAGGAAGCTTCTGAACTGGTCACCGAACACATGGTGAAAACCTATTACGCTGCGGGCAGGCCGGAAGAAGTCAGGGATCAGATTATCGAACTGGTTGGCGCGGCGGGAAGGCTCGGCTACGATCAGGTTGCTTTTGCCAAGCTCGGCCCGGATTACGAGGAATCTATCAAACTCCTTGCCGGCCAGGTTATGCCCGCCCTATCCAGACACGCTGGCTGACTAGAGTTGCACGACAAGTGACTGCCGCTGGAAGACCAAGCAAGATGGTATGCCTCCTTGGTATATTGCAGCAGCTATTCATGCTCCTCACTAGTTTTGTGTGGCTTAAAGCAACCGTCTCATTGGACGGGCTCTGGCGAATGCGCAATAAAGATTGTTGGCGATCGGGCTTTAATCATCATTTGCAGTCGAGGACACTATGAAAATCACTTCTGTTGGCGGCTTGATTTTATTCTTTTGTCTTTCAGTAATCGTTGGAACAAACGGGCCGGCGCAGAGCAAGCTGCTGTCAGCTTACATCTCCGATTCTCCGAGCTCGTCCGTGCCGGCCTGGATCGCCAAGGAAGCAGGACTGTTCAAAAAATACGGCTTGGACATCGACCTGGTCTTCATCGACGGCAGCACCCGGGGCATCCAGAGCCTTTTGGCAGGTGATTTGAGTTTTACCGAAGCGGTAGGAACTTCGGCGATTAACGGCAGAATCGCCGGCGGCGACATCGCGATCGTCAATGGTGTGGTCAACACTTTGCCTTACTACGTCGTCGGCAAAGCCAACATCAAATCACGGGAAGAGTTAAAAGGCAGAACGGCGGCGGTGCATATTCCGGGAACGGCGGCGGATTTTGCCCTGCGTCTCGCGCTCAAACAGGTTGGCATTCCCTATAATCAAATCAAGGCGATCACTGTCGGCGGCGGTCCGGCGCGCATCGCTTCAGTGATCGCGGGGCAGACCGACTTCACCATCGTTAGCGATGCCGAGAAAATCCAAGGAGAACGTAACGGCCTCAAGGTCGTCATCGACATGGCAGCGCTCAAAGTTCCGTTTCTTTATACCTGCACGGTTACGAGCAGGCACATGATTCGCGAGCAACCCAACGCGGTCCAGCGTATGGTCGAGGCGATTGCAGCGGGGGTTCACTTCTTCAAATCGAACAAGGAAGAATCCATCAAAATCATGAGCAAATACACCCGTGGGCCTAGTCGCGCCATCCTTGAAGGGGCTTATTCGGCATACAGCCAGCTTTTTGTCGAGGATACCTACCCGACCGTGGAAGGACTGAGAAACACACTGGAAGTGCAATCCTCATGGGATCCCAAGGCGGCAAAGGCCAAAGCCGAAGATTTTGTCGACTTGCGCTTCGTCGATCAACTTCGAAGCAGCGGCTTCATCGACAAACTTTATGGCCGTCGTTAACCAGCCTAGCTCGCTCGACGAAGGACGGTTTTCTTCTTCGGTTGAAATGGTGCTGGGCATTCAAGTGAGTTTCGAGTCAGCACGTCGATTTCGAGCGCACCTTTTGATAGAAACTGATTATCCGCGGCCAGGAGTTTAATCATGTTGCGCGCTTATAATAATGTGGCCGTGCCCTCTTTTATGTATGGTACGGCATGGAAAAAGGAGGCCACCGCCGAATTGGTGATAATGGCCGTAGCAGCGGGCTTCAAAGCGATCGATACCGCCAATCAATTAATCCATTATCAGGAAGTTCTGGTAGGTGAAGCGCTGAAGTCGCTGCAGCAGCAGGGCATTAAGCGGAACAGCCTCTTTCTTCAGACCAAGTTTACTCCAGCCGGGGGCCAGGACCACCGGACGCCTTACGATCCCACCGCCGATCTCACGACACAGGTTCAGCAGTCCTTTGCCAGCTCATTGGCTCACCTGGCCACCGATTATGTGGACTCCTACGTCTTGCATGCGCCTTTTTCGCGGCGGGGTTTGGGAGAAGCGGATTGGGAAGTCTGGTCGGCGATGGAAGCGCTTTATCAATCCGGGAAAACCAAAATGATCGGCGTCAGCAACATCACGGCCGCGCAACTCATTGAGCTCTGTGAACAGGCGGATCATAAACCGATGGTGGTGCAGAACCGCTGTTATGCGGTGCTCGCGTGGGATAAAGACGTCAGAGAAATCTGCCAAAGCCACGGCATCATCTATCAAGGCTTTTCACTGTTGACCGCCAACAGAGAAGTTCTCGCTGCTCCGCAAGTTCAACAAATCGCCAGACGCTTAGGCGCCACTGCCGCGCAGATCATCTTCCGGTTCGCCATGCAGATTGGCATGTTGCCGTTGACCGGAACCACGAGCCAACAACATATGAGAGAAGACCTGCAAGCCGAGCAATTCGCGCTATCCAAAGAAGAGGTCCAGCGGATCGAGATGATCGCGGTATAAAGAGGAACATGCCGGTTGTTCGAAACATGCCAGGAGCGGCCGTCCAACAACAAAGACCCTCCCTCGCTTAAGATCAATGACCGCGCCGTGTGCGATATCGGAAGTTGCCGGCATCGAATTCTAAAGATTCCCTGAAAACTGCGGATGGGTCTCAATGAGTCTCTCGAAATGAGATTTGTCTTGCTCTCTCATGGTCGTGGGAAATTTAGCGTCACTTCGTCGCCAACGCATGAGCCATGATTGCCCTAGCAGTCGAGGAGAGAGCGGATGATCTTGCGACCCGTTTACGCTGGTAAAAGCGACCGTGGTATCCGACTTAGGCCCTGTGCCGATGCCTTGCGCGACAAAAAAGCCCGCTGCCAAGAGAGCTCCTCGAACCGCAGTCGAAGCTGAGTACGTATAGAGTTCCTTGGATTTCGGCCCGCCACGCTTAACCATCCGCGAAAAAATTTGCGTCGTCCAAAGCGCGTTGTCCGTCTTAGACGAGAACGGGTCGTAAAAGATAACATCGGGAGCGTTCGCTGATTCGATGAAATCCCTGAAGTCGCCTTTGTGAAGCTCCCACCGGAGCAGTTTCGAATCATGTTTCCATTTGCCGTTTTCAAGAATATGGCAAGGCGCGCCGTGTCGAAGATGGGGAAAGCGGCTCGGGTATCTCAGCGCAAGCAGGAGCGGATCGAAATCCCATTCGAAGCTGACCAGACGCAACCGCCTAACCAGCGCACCTGGTTTAGCCAAACTACTTTCAAAACAGTGAATCACCGCCATGGCGTTGAACGCCGCGCCAAGGCCGACATCCCAGATTACCAGCTCGGTTCTCTCGCTCTCCTGCTCGAGTAACCGGGCGGCAAGACACGACTGCTCCACATAGAGTCTATTGGCCTCGTCGTCCGGAGCATTCACCGAGTGCATGATCTCGCCCGAGCTGATCTGGCGTATGCTGGAGAAACCCTGCGCGGACGTGTGGATTTCATAATCGCCCAGGCGGGTGGGCTTAGATGTCTTGAAGCTTTTTTGCGGGCGGCGCACGGGATTGTCTTCGTCGCCGCGCGTTAGCTCGGATCGTTTAGTCTCGTAATAAGAGAGAAAATCATCAGCCAAAATGCTCTGTCTCATTTCACTCATCAGGCGCTGATAGAAAGTCATGTTGTGAACGCCTAGAAGATGCCACCCTAAAACCTCGTCGCACTTGATGAGATGATGGATATAGCCGCGCGAATGCTGTTGGCAGCTCCTGCAATCGCACCGAGTATCCAACGGTTCTTGTGAAAACTTGTGCACCGACCGGCGCATCTGCAGCTTGCCTCGCGACGTGAACGCCACTCCCCGACGCGCCAATTGAGAGGGAATGATACAATCGAACATATCGACGCCGCGGTGAACGCTCTCGAGAATGTCGATCGGCGTCCCCACCCCCATGAGATAACGAGGGAGACTCTCCGGCAGTCGTTCGGTGACCAGCGCCGTCACATCGCAGCGCTCGCGATGAGTTTCGCCTACTGCCAAACCTCCAATGGCCAGTCCGTCAAAGGGAAGACTGCTTGAGAATTCGGCGCTTACAATCCTGAGATCGGCATGGCAGGCGCCCTGAACGATTCCAAACAGAGCTTGATCCGAATCGCCTCTGGCGCGCAGCGAACGCTGGGCCCAATCATGGGTGATCTCCATCGCGGATTGAGCTTGAGCATAGGGCGCCGTCGCAGGGATGCACACATCCAGAGCCATCATGATATCGCTGCCGATCGCTTTCTGCATCTCGATGCTCGATTCAGGCGAGAGGAGATAAGACTTTCCATCGACGTAACTTTGAAAACGAGCGCCTTCTTCGTTGATCTCTCTTAAGCGTGGCAAAGAAAAGATCTGAAATCCGCCGGAGTCGCTGAGCACTGGCCCATGCCAATTCATGAAGCTATGGATGCCGCCGAAGCTCTTCAGAACATCAGCCCCGGGGCGAAGCAGCAAGTGATAGGTATTGACCAGAAGCACCCGCGCGCCAGCCGCCTTCAAATTGTCGAGTGTCTGGCCTTTGACGGTTGCCTGGGTTCCGACAGGCATGAAGATCGGAGTTTGGACCTCGCCATGAAGAGTGAAGAACTTTGCCGCCCGTGCTCTGGATCGACTGGCCCGCTTTTCCAGTATGAAGTTCAATCCAGCTTTCACAGATCCCGACTTTCGCCCTGCATGACAAATTTAATCGCAGGGTATTTTGCTTTCATCAAGGCTGCTACTTTATCCAGACGATGTTCTGGCGCATAGCGCGGATCGTTAGTGAAGCCGGCGCGTTACGAATGGTGTGTTTAGTTTTTGGTCATCCATGGCGAGCCCACCTTGACAATTTCAATATCCGGGTTCTCTTTGCGAAAATATTGAAGATGCCAATCGGACGCGAAAAGCACCACCGTCTCCCCGTTGTGATCGCGGCAGCGCAATACGCCACTGCCCAGAGTCATTCGCTCTATGCTTTGGCCCTTGATCCAGCGCGCACATGTGAATGGCAGCCGCTCGATTCTGGCCTCAACACCATACTCTTGCCGTAAGCGAGCCAAAACGACATCGAACTGTAGGGCTCCCACAGCCGCGAGAATCGGCTCGCGGCGGGCGTTCCCTGCGGCATACAGGACCTGGACCGCACCCTCTTCCTCCAATTGTGACAATCCCTTGTGGAACTGCTTATAACGAACAATCTCTTGGTTAACGAGAACTGCGAAGTGCTCCGGGGGAAAACGCGGGATATCAATGAGCTCCGACGGGTCTCCGGTGGTTACTGTGTCGCCAATAATGAACAGACCCGGATTGATGACGCCGATGATATCGCCAGCAAACGCCTCCCGGACCGGCTCCCGTTCTCGGGCAAAGATCCGGTACGCTCGCGCCAGCCGCACCTCCCGTTGCAATCGGGAGTGATAGGCCGTCATATCTTTTTCAAAACGACCGGACAAAATGCGCAGAAAGGCCATCCGATCACGATGCCGCGGGTCCATGTTGGCTTGGATCTTAAAAACAAATCCGGTGAAGGATTCGTTCCTGGGCTGAAGCAGAGTTCCGTTCTTCTCAAATGCGCTGGGCTCAGGCGCTAGATTCAAGAGCGCATCCAGAAATGGTTCGACACCGAAATTATTGAGCGCGCTGCCAAAGAAGACAGGTGTCAGATCTCCTGCCAGAAACCGCCGCTGGTCAAAGGCGTTGCCTGCTCCGGTCAGAAGCGCAATGTGTTCACGCAGCTCACGACTGAGCGTTTCGCCCAAGAGCGCAGGGAGCGATGGGTCTTCCAGGCTTCTGACCGCGACCGGGGCTCGCCACTGCCCGCGCTCGGTCCTTTCGAACTGGAGCACCCGGCGACGTTGCAGGTCATATACGCCTTGGAATGTCGATCCCATGCCGATGGGCCAGTTGATTGGCGCGGTCGCGATTCCCAAAACCCGCTCGATCTCGTCCATCAGTTCCAAAGGATCCCGCCCGAAATGATCCAGCTTGTTGATAAAGGTCAAGATCGGAATGCCGCGCATCCGGCACACCTGGAAAAGCTTCTCTGTTTGAGCTTCGATCCCCTTGGCGCTATCGAGCACCATGACTGCGCTATCGGCGACCATGAGAGTGCGGTAGGTATCTTCGCTGAAATCCTGGTGGCCGGGTGTGTCTAACAGGTTGAGCCGGAATCCCTGGTACTCGATCTCCAGGGCGCTTGCAGTAATCGAAATGCCTCGCTCCTGCTCTAAGTCCATCCAGTCGGAGGTGGCATGGCGCTGATTTCTACCTGCGCGCACGGCACCCGCCGTCTCTACGGCGCCACCATACAATAAAAGTTTCTCTGTGAGGGTCGTCTTGCCTGCATCGGGGTGCGAGATGATGGCAAAGGTTCGGCGGCGCGCCACCTCTTCTGAAAGGCGCGCCGCGCCGGTTTGTTCGGTTGCAAGTTCCATGGTTCCTTCTTCGTATCAGTAAGTAATTACGGGAATGGTTCACGACGGACCCGTTCGGACACGCGGCAAACGGTCTAGCGATTCCCAAGGCTATGACGGGTTCAGATCATTTCATTACCTGAGGCATCCACGCCGTATAGTATACAGTATCTACCCGTAGGATGCGCGGTTAAGGCAACCAGATGAGTGGCAGATAGACTTACCGTCGGTCATTCTTCGGGCTCGGCGAAATCCAATTTGCTGCCACGCGCCCAACCTGCCTCGGAGTGGCGAAAATAGTCGGCATGAGTGGAAACAAACACCTTCAGATCGGCTCTCCAGGTCAGCCGGCTCACCGAGATATTGGGATGTTGAATACGGATGACATTGAAGGAGTTTGCCTCACCCCGAACCCTCGATGATAGAGCCGTGCCGGCCTGGATCATCAACGGCGAACGTCCGCTTATATGAAAGCGCAAAGCCGTCGGTTCGCTCAAGCCGATATGCAGATGACCGGCGAGAAACAGATCGATGCCTGAGCCGGCAAGGTGCTGCATCGCTCTGCGGGCGCGACCGACCAAGGCTTTATCCGGATAAGCCTCAGGCAAATCGAAAGGATGATGCGTCACGACGATTTTGGTCACCCCGTTAAGAGGCCCGAGCCGCTTTTGCATACGTGCAACTTGTCGGGAGTTGACCCGCCCGCCTTTGAAAGTTGCCGAACGCGCGGTATTGACCCCCAAAACTGCGATCTCAGGATCGCTATAGAATGGTTCGAGGTCATCGCTGATGTAACGCTTATATCTGGCGAGCTTCAGGACGAAACGGGCGAACAGGTTATACAGCGGGACGTCGTGGTTGCCGGGGACTACGATCTTCGGAAACGGCATGGCATGCAAGAAATCCCGCGCCGCGGCAAACTGTTCTTTGCGCGCTCGCTGCGTCAGATCGCCTGACACCGCGACTAGATCCGGCTGGATCCGTTCGAGCAAACTAAGCAGAGGCAGGACAATTTCTTGACGCACGGTGCCGAAGTGGAGATCGGAGAGATGAACCAGAGTACGCATGGATTTTTAGCGGCCGCTTTCTTCCTTGTCCCCAGGCACGATCACGCGCAGAGCAGCCGGATGTATGCAATAACGCAGCGGTAGCCTCATCACCACCACTTCGCCATCCAACGCCACTCGCAAACGTCTCCGGCGCGCCTGTACGGAAACTTCTCTGACCGACATAGCGTCGAAGTCACGGGTATCGCTCAATCTGCCGAAAAGCGCAGCCAAACCTATCTTGAGAAGCCGCCAACGGCTCATTTCGCGCGTGACATACAGAAATAGTTTTCCACCGTTCAAAAATCTTCGGCTGCCCATGTCCAGGCCCTGCAGCTCGTACTCGTTATTACCGACAAAGACCATGGGCGTGCGACGTCTGAGCTCGCGACCTTCGGTGCTGAGGCGCACCGTCAACAGCGGGTATCGATGAATGATAATCAGCAGGGCGGAAAAGAACGCCAGCCATTTGCTCCGCCCTTGCGCTTGCTGTTGTTGGCGCTCATGCACAATACCCGGGTAAAGCCCCAGGCCAGAATTATTCAAGAAGTAGCGGCCGTTCACCTCACCGATATCGATTTGCGCGAGTTTCTGTTGGGCGATGACGTCTACGGCTGATTCGAGATCCAGAGGCATCCTGAGATCCTTTGCCAGATGGTTGAGAGTTCCCAGAGGTAAAACTCCCAATATCTTGTTGCTGCCGACTAGTTCCGAAGCGACGGCATTGATGGTGCCGTCCCCGCCCGCGGCAACGACAACAGAGCTTTCGGCCTTGATTGCGCGCCGCGCCAGCTCAACGATTTCGCCGCCGCTTCGCGCCAGTTGGATCTCCGCGCGCAAGCCCCCGGCGGTAAATATTTCGGCCAGCCGCTGATGGACTGCAGTGTCGTCCGCCTTTCGCGCGCCGGCGTTGACAATAACAATTACGTCCGACGCCATAGTGTTAAGATAACCAACCGAGTTTTAATCGCCGGTAAGAACGCCGTGGTGCGAATCTTTCCGCACGCTCTCAGGCCTCGATTGTTTGGGAGGTGAGGTTCAGTATTAACGAGTCGCGGGTGTGAGAACGTCGGGAGAAAACTTCCCCAGATCCCATCCGCGACTCGCGCGCGGCGCCCGCAGCTCACTGCAAACGCTCTTCGAGCGGCAAGGAAGCCGGCGTGGCCTTCGACGCCGTCGAACTGCCCTCAAGCAGAGCAACCGGGAAATCGCGCAAAAGATCCCTCAAGTACAAATATCTTTTTCCATCGGCTGTTTTACCCTCTGGCAGCGTTTCTCGGGTGAATACATCGCTCCATGTGGCGGGGCTATCGCCCGGCAGCTCAAGCGCCGTGTCTTCCCAGGAGCCTTGCCGACCCAAAGGCGCATTCTCGGTCGAAAAGATAGCGGTTGAAAGGCGTGGAACCGCGACTACACTCCAAACGGCGCTATCGCGCCTGGCGAAGGCGCAGACGCGGCTCGCCGCCATGCCGGATACAGCAAGCGGAACATAGCTGCCATTTTGGAATA
>JAJONK010000040.1 GCA_021323355.1 Deltaproteobacteria bacterium | reverse complement strand
ACCTCGGGCCGTTCTTTTTCGACCATTTTCTTTGCGCTCTTGATCGTGGTGACGAAGCCGCGCTCTTCGAGCTTGTTATAGATAAACGGCTTGAACAACTCCAAAGCCATCTTCTTAGGCAGCCCGCATTGGTGCAGCCGCAGTTCCGGTCCGACAACGATCACCGAACGTCCGGAATAGTCCACCCGTTTGCCGAGCAGGTTCTGGCGGAATCTGCCGGTTTTACCTTTAAGCATATCGCTCAAGGACTTAAGCGGCCGGCGATTTTGGCCGGTGATAGCTCGCCCACGCCGGCCGTTATCAAATAGAGCGTCAACGGCCTCTTGGAGCATGCGTTTTTCGTTGCGAATGATCATATCCGGCGCGCTTAGCTCCATCAGGCGCTTGAGCCGATTATTTCGGTTGATGACGCGCCGGTAGAGATCGTTTAAATCCGAGGTCGCGAAACGACCACCGTCAAGCGGCACCAAAGGCCGTAGATCCGGGGGAATGACTGGAACAACTTCCATGACCATCCACTCCGGTCGATTCCCCGAAGTCCTAAAAGCGTTGAGGACTTTTAATCGTTTTGCCAATTTTTTGCGCCGAACCTCGGAGTTCGCATCGCGCATCTCTTGGCGCAGATCTTCTGAAAGTTTTACTACATCGACGGCTTTGAGGATCTTCCGCACCGCCTCCGCGCCCATCTCCGCAGTAAACCTACCGCCAAACTCCTCCATCGCTTTGCGATATCGGACCTCGCTCAAGAGCTCCTTGTATTGCAAAGGAGTCTCTCCTGGATCGATAACAATATAGGACTCAAAATAGAGCACCTTCTCGATGTCCTTTAACGACATGTCGAGCAAAGCGCCAATCCGGCTCGGCAGGCTTTTGAGAAACCAGATATGGACTACCGGCGTGGCCAGCTCGATATGGCCCATCCGTTCGCGGCGCACCTTGGACTGAATCACCTCGACGCCGCACTTTTCACAGACAACGCCTCGGTGGCGCATGCGTTTATACTTGCCGCAGTTACATTCGTAATCTTTGGTCGGACCAAAAATCTTGGCGCAAAATAAGCCATCTCGTTCCGGCTTGAACGTTCTGTAGTTAATCGTCTCCGGCTTCTTCACCTCCCCGTGTGACCAAGAGCGTACTTTTTCCGGGGACGCCACAGAGACTCGGATCGCATTAAAACTTAGCGGATTTTTCGGTCGTTCGAATAAGTTAAAAAGATCTTCCATAAAGTTCCACCTCTAGCATCAGCGCAGTGGGCCTCCACAAACAGTCAGCATTTCTTGAAGAGTATACGCTGCGCCATAAGCCTCTAACGCCCAGACCTCCATTTCTCCGAGCCGCTGGCCGCCAAACTGAGCCTTTCCACCCAATGGTTGCTGTGTAACGAGAGAATAGGGACCGGTGGAGCGAGCATGTATTTTGTCATCAACCAGGTGATGTAGTTTCATGATATACATAATCCCGACTGTGACTTTACCGTCGAAGGGCTCGCCGCTGCGGCCATCATATAGAGTCACTTGGCCGCTGACCGGGAGATCGGCTTTTCGCAGCAAATTAAAGATTTCATCTTCCGCCGCGCCGTCAAAAACCGGCGACGCCAAACGCACCCCGTCACGATATTTCTCCGCCAGCTTAAATACGTCAGCGTCTTTGGCGCCATCGATAAGCTCGCTGGCTTCTTTGCTATTGAGATATTCCTTAAGCCGCTTGCGCAGAGCGTCCACTTCCTGGCGGTGTTCGCGCATTAGTTGATCGATCTGATGCCCGAGACTGCGGGCTGCCCAGCCCAGATGCGCCTCGAGAATCTGGCCTACGTTCATACGTGAGGGGACACCCAGCGGATTGAGCACCACGTCAACCGGGGTGCCGTCCTCTAAATAAGGCATATCCTCTTCGGGCAGAATCCTAGAAATGACGCCTTTGTTGCCGTGGCGGCCAGCCATCTTGTCGCCAACCTGCAACTTACGCTTGATGGCGACAAAGACTTTCACCATCTTGATGACGCCTGGCGGGAGTTCATCGCCGCCTCTGAGTTTTTCGATCTTGTCTTCGAATACCTCTTTAATTAGCTTGACCTGTCCGGCCGTGCTTTCAACAATACGGTCGAGCTCCGCTTCCACTGATTCGTTATCGACACGGATCTCGCTCCAGTAGCTCATCGGCAATTGATCCAGATCTTCCTCGGTGATCTCCTTACCCTTAACTAGCAGCAGTTTTCGACTGTCGTCGCTTAGTCGGTTCGCCAGTTTCCGGCCGACTAGAAGTTTTTTCAAACGCCTGAGCGCGCCATCTTGAAGAATTCGGACTTCATCATGCTGATCTTTGCGTAGCCGTATGATCTCTTCGTCCTCAATCGCCTTGCTTCTCTCATCCTTGCCCAAACCTTTGCGCGAAAAGATCCGGACATTGATGACCGTGCCTTCAACTCCGGGCGGAACGCGCAGCGATGTATCTCGGACCTCACCAGCCTTCTCTCCGAATATAGCGCGCAAGAGTTTTTCTTCAGGAGACAACTGTGTCTCGCCCTTGGGAGTGATTTTTCCCACGAGGATATCACTAGGCTTGACCTCGGCGCCGATTCTGATGATACCGCTGTCGTCAAGATCGGTCAGCGCTTCGTCGCCAACGTTCGGAATATCGCGCGTAATCTCTTCGGGCCCGAGTTTGGTGTCGCGCGAAACGCATTCAAACTCTTCGATATGAATTGAGGTGTAAATGTCTTCCTTAACAACCCGCTCGCTAATCAAAATAGAATCTTCAAAGTTGTAGCCGCCCCACGGCATGAGCGCGACAAGAACATTGCGGCCCAGGGCGAGTTCGCCCATCTCGGTAGATGGACCGTCGGCGATGACATCACCGGCTTTCACTTGGTCACCAATCCTGACGATCGGTCTTTGATTGACGCAAGTATTCTGATTGGAGCGCTGGTACTTGACTAAATTGTAGATATCAACTCCCGTGTCTCTGGCGCCGGAAGCCTTATCAGCCTTAACGACAATACGGGTCGAATCGACACTTTCGATAACGCCGTCGCGCTTCGCCACAACTGTCACGCCGGAATCCCGGGCGACGACTTTCTCCATCCCAGTACCGACCAGAGGAGCCTCGGTCCTTAACAGCGGCACCGCCTGACGTTGCATGTTAGAGCCCATCAGAGCCCGGTTGGCGTCATCGTTTTCAAGGAATGGAATCAGCGAGGCCGCCACGCTGACGAGTTGATTTGGCGACACATCCATGAAGTTCACTTCCTCAGGTCGCGCCATTACGAATTCACCGCCTTTGCGAGCGGAAACTAAATCGACATGATCTTCCTCTTCAAGCGCGGAAAGATACCGTATCCGATCCGTGACCTTGCCGTTTTCAACCTCGCGATACGGCGTTTCGATGAAGCCAAACTCATTGACCCGAGCATACGTCGTCAAGGATGCGATCAGTCCAATATTTGGACCTTCCGGCGTCTCAATCGGGCAAACGCGACCATAGTGCGTCGGATGAACATCGCGCACCTCGAATCCTGCGCGTTCCCGGGTCAGTCCACCGGGACCCAATGCCGATAAGCGGCGTTTGTGAGTGATCTCCGAAAGCGGATTAGTTTGATCCATGAATTGGGACAATTGGCTGGAACCAAAAAACTCTTTAAGCGCTGCGGACACAGGCTTGTAGTTAATCAGTTCCTGCGGCATCAACGTTTCGATATCCTGCAAGCTCATTTTCTCTTTGATGGCCCGTTCCATACGCACCAGTCCGACACGGAAGTGGTTTTCAACGAGCTCGCCGACGGCGCGTACCCGGCGGTTACCGAGGTGATCAATATCGTCGACTGTGCCGTTGCCGTTCTTTAGCTCCATCAAATAGCGAACGACCTCAAGAATATCTTCTTTACGAAGCGTACCCTGCTCTAATGGAACGTTCAGCTTAAGGCGGTGATTCAGCTTAAGCCGACCTACTTTGGAAAGATCATAACGGTCAGGATTGAAGAACAAGTTGTTAAAGAAGTTAGTCGCCGAATCAACCGTCGGAGGATCACCCGGCCTCAGGCGGCGATAAATCTCCAAAATTGCATCTTGAGGTGAGTTGATGCGATCCTGCAACAACGTATTTCGCAAGTAAGGACCGACTGTCGATTCGTCGATGAACAGAACTTCGATCTGATGAATGCCCTTTTCCCGGATGAGATCCAACTTCTCTTGGGTAATGGGATGATTGGATTCAACGATGACTTCTTTGGTTTGCGGATTGACGATATCATGGGCAGCAATCCGACCCAGGATCTCTTCCCAAACGATTGGAACTTGTTTGACCTTGGCTTGCTCCATTTGACGCAAGACCGGACGGGTAAACTTTTTACCTTCCTTAACGATGAGATCATTGCTTTTGGGGTCGCGAACATCGCTCGTCACTTTCGCTCCCATCAAATGCGCGGGATTGAAAACAAGCGCCGGTTTGCGGCCATCGAAAACGATGGTATCGCTCCGGTAATAGTAATTCAGGAGATCTTCCGTAGTCATACCGAGCGCTCTCAGCAAAACCGTGGCATGAAACTTACGCCGGCGATCGATACGGACATAAATGATATCTCGGGGATCAAACTCGAGATCGACCCAGGAACCGCGGTAGGGAATGATTCGCGCCGAATAGAGCAACTTGCCGCTCGCGTGCGTCTTTCCCTTGTCATGTTCGAAAAAAACTCCAGGAGATCGGTGCAATTGACTGACAATGACCCGTTCGGTGCCGTTCACCATAAACGTGCCGTTCTTCGTCATCAGAGCAATCTCACCAAAATACACCTCCTGCTCTTTGACATTCTTGATGCTGCGGGCGCCGGTTTGGGAGTCGACATCCCATAAAACGAGCTGAACCGTTACTTTGAGCGGCGCGGCGAAAGTCATGCCGCGTTGATGACACTCGTCGACGTCGTATTTCGGCTCGCCCAAGCTATAGCTGACAAACTCCAGCGACGCCGTTTCATTAAAGTCCTTGATTGGAAATACCGATTTAAAAACCTCTTGAAGGCCGATATTCTCGCGCTGCGCGGGCGAAGAATCCTTTTGCAAAAACAGCTCATAGGAGTTCTTCTGGATTTCAATTAGATAAGGCAGATCAATGATTCTCTTGATCCTGCCAAAACTGCGGCGAAATCGTAAATTATTGGCCACTTGAAATGGCATTGTTTCTCCTTTAGCGATCTAAACAATACTTCCGATTCACTGACAGGATTCTCCCGGTGCTGGTGCGCTATTTGATGTCGACCTTGGCGCCCTGTTCCTCAAGCTTTTTCTTGATCGTTTCAGCCTCGGCTTTTGCAACGCCCTCTTTGACGTTCTTGGGCGCGCCATCGACAAGATCTTTCGCCTCTTTCAAACCGAGACCGGTGAGCTCTCGGACAACCTTGATCACTTGGATTTTCTTTTCGCCCGCTTCTGTAAGAACAACATCAAATTCGGTTTTCTCTTCCGCCGCTGCCGCCGGGCCACTAGCTGCCGCAGCCACCGCCACAGGCGCCGCAGCACTGACGCCGAGCTCTTGTTCGAGTTCCTTGACCAGAGTCGCAGCGTCCAACAGTGTCATGTTCTTAATGTAGTCCTTAACCTGTTCCCTAGATACCTCTGCCATAAAACGTCCCCCTTTTAATTAAATCCACGCACCGATTGTTTGTAATTACTCGGCTTTTCCCTTAGCTGCCGCATCGAGCAATCTGACTACCCGAGATCCGGGTTCTTGAATGAGGCGAAGCAAATAAGTCGCTGGCCCCTGTATCAGCGCGAGCAACGTCGCCTGCAGCTCAGGTTTACTGGGCATTTGCGAGAGAACTTTGACCCGAGCAGGATCCATTAACTCGCCCTCAAACATTGCCCCCTTGATCATCATTTTTTCATTGGCATCGACAAACTTGACGAGCGTCTTAGAAAGCAGGACCGGATCGTCATATGCGAACACCCATCCATTGGGACCCTCGAGCATTCGTTCCAATTCGCCGTAAGCGGTATCTTTAAGAGCCCGGCGAACGAGAGTATTTTTGATGACCTGATATTCCCCTGCCACATCGCGAATCTCGCGCCGCAGCTGCGTCATCTTACCGACCGAAAGACCACGATACTCAGTCGCGATCGCCATCTTTGCTTTCCTAAATTTTTCATGCACAGCCGCTACCGTCTCGGCTTTTTCACCGTGACTCGCGCGTGCAGCTTCTAACTCCGCCATGCGTCTCTCCCGATCCCCTTGGCTTGAAATTTAGCTGAAGAACAGATCTAGGCAGCCATAACCCGAACCTGCGACAGGTCGATCTTGACTCCTGGCCCCATGGTTGTTGATAGCGTCACCCCGCGAATGTAGTTGCCTTTAGCTGAGGCAGGTTTGGCTCGGAGAATTGCTGAGAGCACGGCTCTGGCATTGTCTATGAGCTTCTCAGGCTCGAAGGAAGCCTTACCCACGGGAACATGAACTATCCCTGCTTTATCGACTCTAAACTCCAATTTGCCGGCCTTGATCTCTTTAACGGCACGTGCAATATCGGCCGAGACTGTACCGGTCTTAGGATTAGGCATGAGGCCGCGCGGTCCCAACACCTTACCGATCCGACCGACTGCCGCCATCATATCCGGAGTCGCTACAGCTTTATCGAAATCGAACCACCCCTCGCTGATCTTTTTAATAAGTTCATCGCTTCCGACGAAATCAGCTCCGGCTTCCTGGGCTTCTTTTTCCTTTTCTCCCTTGGCGAAAGCGAGCACCCTAACGGCCTTGCCCATACCGTGTGGCAATGTCACGGTTCCCCTTACATTTTGATCCGCTTGCCGCGGGTCAACCCCCAAGCGGATGGCGAACTCGACGGTCTCATCAAACTTTGCCCGGGCGGTTTCGCGTACAAGCTTAACACCCTCGTCCAATTGATAGCGTTGACTACGATCTACCTTGGCCAACGCAGCGCGATATGATTTTCCAAAACCGCTCATTTGTCCCCCATAAAGCTTCGAAGCAGACGGATTCGAATCGACTGACTGCGCTCTGAATCATCCCTCAACATCGAGACCAAGACTGCGAGCAGTACCTTCAACTGACTTCTCGGCCGCGGCCAAATCGTTAGCCGTCAAATCCTTGAGCTTCAACTCCGCAATCTGCCGAACTTGCGCCCGAGTAACTTTCCCAACTTTCGTCTTGCCCGGTTCCTTGGAACCTTTTTCCACGCCCGCAGCCTTTTTTAGCAGTACAGAAGCCGGCGGCGTCTTCGTCACAAAGGTGAAAGATCGGTCCGCATAGACTGTAATAATCACCGGAGTGATCATACCTTGCTGGGATTGAGTCGCAGCATTGAAGGCCTTGCAGAATTCCATGATATTGACCCCACGCTGCCCCAATGCGGGGCCGACGGGCGGGCTTGGATTGGCTGCCCCAGCGGGGATCTGCAACTTGATTTCTGCGATGACTTTTTTGGCCATTTAGTGTCCTTGTTAACTAGTTCCGCTCAACCTGGACGAATTCCAACTCGACAGGAGTGGCTCGTCCAAAAATACTGATGAGCACTCGAAGCTTGCCTTTATCGGGTCTAACTTCTTCAACAACCCCGTTGAAATCTGCAAACGGACCGTCGACTACTTTAACGTTCTCACCAACCGAAAATAGCACCCGGGGCTTGGGTTTGATTGCGCCCTCTTCCATTTGAAGAGTAATGGCTCGAACTTCCTCCTCCGAAATCGACGGTGGATTCGTGCTGCCACCAACAAACCCAGTAATTTTCGGTGTCTCTTTCACCACATGCCAAGTATCGTCATTGAGCTCCATTTGAACCAGAATGTAACCTGGAAAGAATTTTCTTGAAGAAGTTTTTTTCTTTCCTTTGACGAGCTCAACGACCTTTTCAACCGGCACAAGGATTTCACCGAAGTACTCCTGTTTACCGAGAGTCCTCACCCGCTCCTCGAGAGCTGCTTTCGCCTTCTGTTCAAAACCCGAGAAGGTGTGAACGATATACCATTGCTTTGCCATAGGAGAGCTCGGAGAGTTAATCGATGATAGCCTGGATCACTGTGGTCAAGCCCAAGTCTATGATCGCCAAGTAAATTGACACCAGCACGACCACTATAATAACGAGCGCAGTCGCGGCGTAAGTTTCCTTCCGCGACGGCCAATGGACCTTTTGCAGCTCCTGCCAGGATTCTTTTAAAAACTCGACGGTATGGCCAAAAGTATCCTGAACTTTTTGAATCCAATCTGCCATGGCTAATAATGCATTGGTGGCGGGTCAGGCAGGATTCGAACCTGCAACAGCCGGATTTGGAGTCCGGAGCTCTAGCCAGTTGGAGCTACTGACCCCCGGTAATCGTTAGACCTTGATCTCTCGATGAATTGTATGAGATCGACACGAAGCGCAAAATTTCTTAAAAGAAAGTTTATCGGTGGTTTTTTTCTTGTTCTTCGTCGAGGTGTAATTCTTTCGCTTACATTGGTCACAAGCAAACCCTACGATATCCCGCATGAGTGCGCCCCCCCTTTGACCCAAGTTACTGCATGATCTTTGTGACAACCCCGGCGCCAACGGTCCGACCGCCCTCTCGAATTGCAAACTTCAACCCTTCGTCCATAGCGACGGGAGTAATGAGCTCGATCTCCACATTGATGTTGTCGCCGGGCATAACCATCTCTGTTCCTTCCGGCAGTTTTACGACACCGGTAACATCGGTTGTGCGGAAGTAGAATTGCGGCCGGTATCCATTGAAAAACGGCGTGTGTCGACCACCTTCTTCTTTCGTTAGAACATAAGCCTCGGCATTAAACTTTGTGTGCGGGGTTATGCTTGCGGGCTTCGCCAATACCTGACCTCGCTCAACCTCTTCACGCTTGGTGCCGCGTAGTAGCACCCCAATATTATCGCCGGCCCGACCTTCGTCCAGAAGCTTGCGGAACATTTCGATCCCGGTCGCTACCGTTTTTTGCGTCGGCTTAAAGCCGACAATTTCAATCTCTTCTCCGACCTTGACGACGCCGCGCTCGACTCGGCCGGTTACAACTGTGCCTCGACCGCTGATTGTGAAAACGTCCTCAACCGGCATGATAAATGGCTTGTCGACGTCTCTAGTGGGCTCTTTGATGAAAGAATCAACAGCTTCCATGAGCTTTATGATAGACCCTTCACCTATGTCGGAGGCGTCTCCCTCTAAAGCCTTTAGAGCACTACCGATCACTATCGGAACTTCGTCGCCGGGAAATTTATACTTCGAGAGCAGCTCTCGAACTTCGAGCTCTACCAGTTCTAGCAATTCCTTGTCGTCAACCATGTCCGCTTTGTTAAGGTAAACAACTATCCCGGGAACACCGACTTGGCGCGCCAGCAGGATATGCTCGCGGGTTTGCGGCATCGGCCCGTCGGCGGCTGAAACCACTAGGATCGCTCCATCCATCTGCGCCGCTCCAGTGATCATATTTTTCACGTAGTCCGCGTGTCCAGGGCAGTCGACATGTGCATAATGACGCTTGTCAGTCTCATACTCCACGTGAGCAATATTAATCGTAACGCCTCTTTCTCTTTCTTCCGGCGCCTTATCGATTTGATCATAGGCGAGAAACTGCGCCTTGCCCTGCTTGGAGAGAACCTTCGTGATGGCCGCAGTCAAAGTAGTTTTACCGTGGTCTACGTGGCCGATGGTTCCGATGTTAAGGTGCGGTTTTTTGCGCTCAAATTTTTGCTTGCTCATCTCTTCCTCCTGATTGATTTGCCAATCAATTGACTTTATCGTGCTCGAAATGAACGGGACCAAGCCCAGGAGCGGGATCGAACCGCTGACCTCGTCCTTACCAAGGACGTGCTCTACCGACTGAGCTACCTGGGCATATCAGTCGATTACTCTTGGCGATGGGCCTAATTTAAGTGATCGAACCATCTGCTATTTTGGTAGCCGCCCATATGCGAATTGGAGCGGGAAACGGGACTCGAACCCGCGACCCCGAGCTTGGAAGGCTCGCGCTCTACCAACTGAGCTATTCCCGCCAAAAATGGTGGAGAGGGAAGGATTCGAACCTTCGAAGGCATCGCCGGCAGATTTACAGTCTGCTCCCTTTGGCCACTCGGGTACCTCTCCGATTATCAGCAGTATGTTTGCCGCAATCCCGCTGCGACTCCCGAACAGCAAATCCTCGCCGCCAGGTTAACATCAGATGCTTGGCTGGAGCTGGCGATAGGACTTGAACCTACAACCTGCTGATTACAAATCAGCTGCTCTGCCGTTGAGCTACGCCAGCGTCGCAGTGACCGGTCCGTACCAATAAGATGAGGCATCAAACGGCTACATGACAACGGCAACGACCGCTTCAGCTCTATTTAGTTAACAAGCTATTAGTAGTAAGTTCTTGAAACGCAACGGACAACGACGGCAAAGAGGTCATACCACTTCCGCAAACGGGTATTTAAACCATCTTCGATCTATGATGTCAACAGGCTGGCCATAGGTCCCGCGCCACCAAACTCCTATTATCCGTCGGGTTTACCCTTGTCAACGCCGCTGTGCTGCCGCGACACCTCATACAACAAGATTGCCGCGGCAACTGAAACATTAAGACTCGGCATCTTGCCTTTCATCGGAATACGCACGAGATAGTCGCATTGCTTAGTGATCAAAGGACGAAGACCCCGGCCCTCGCTACCTAGAACGATTCCGAGCTTGTTCGGGTACTCTTTACTGTCATAAGTCTCCGTGGCGTTTGCATCTAAGCCAACGATCCAGAATCCTGAGCTTTTTAGTGACATCAAGGCGCGGCGCAGATTCGTCAACCGATAGATCCGCAAGTGACTAACAGCTCCTGCGGAGGCCTTGAGAACTACTGGCGTTATCCGCACCGAGCGATCCTTAGGGATGATGATATCGCGGGCGCCTACAGCTTCGGCGGTGCGCAGAATCGCTCCGAAATTTCTCGGATCGGTAATGCCATCCAGTATCAGAACCGTCTGAGAACGTGCCTCAGAGGTGGTACTTTCTAATTCCGAGAAAGGTGCGTACGAATACGCCCGGACTTGAGCTAGAGCTCCTTGATGATTTTGTCCGTGCGCCAAATAATCGAGCTCTTTAGCGTCTACGAACTGTATCTCTATCTGAAGTTTCCGCGCGTCCGTTTCCAGTGATTTAAGCGTTGGTCGTAGCGGGCCGCGAGCAAGTAGGATCTTGGAGATCCCTTCCGGCGCCGCCCTGAGCTTCTCTAGAATAGGGTTGACACCGACTATTAGATCCTGCTCCATATCGTTCTATTAGAAGCGAGCCTATCGTTTACAACAAAAGAATCACCGGTTACCATGAAAAGGTTGTGAAGCGCAGAACTCTTACTGGTTATCTTCTTTCGGAAATTCTCCCGCCTTTCTTGCTCGGGCTTCTCACTTTCACTTTCATTCTTCTGATCGCAAGAATTTTAAAGTTGGTCGAACTTATCGTAACTCGTGGCATACCCCTGACCCAAGTCGGAAGACTACTTGTTTTGATTCTGCCAACGTTCTTAGAATTAACCCTTCCAATGGCGTTTCTTTTGGCCATTCTCTTGGGGCTCGGCAGACTATCAGGCGATCAGGAGCTTCTCGCCCTGAAATCATCCGGAGTAAGTCCGGTGCAGATTCTGCTACCCCTTATTTTTGTGGCGGCGAGTGTCGCCGCCATTACCTTTCTCCTGACAACCTGGGTGAGACCGGCGGCGCAAGTGGCTCTTAAAGACGAACTTTACAACATCGCTAAGACTCGCGTTGGGACAGCCCTTAGGGAGAAGGTATTCAACGATGACTTTCCAAATATATTGATCTATGTCGAAGAGATAATACCTCCTGGCAATGTTGGTCAAGGCATTCTAATCATCGACAAACGCGAGACCGCGAAGGACAATATCATCGTGGGCAAGGTCGGCCTGATCAACACCGAGGAACAGACCCATACGCTCTCATTGAGATTGTTCGATGGCTCCATCTATGAACGAGATCGAACACGCTCAGACTTCAGCCAAACTAACTTCAACATCTATGATTTCAAGCTGGATTTGGACGAGTTCATCGGACCCGCAAAAATGAAAGATGCTGGACCGAAGGAGATGTCTTTAAATCGGCTGCTTAAAACCATTGAGGAAAAGCGAGCTGCCGGCATATACGCCAGACCTGAACTGATGGAGTTTCATCAACGGATTGCGTTCTCCTTTGCGCCTATCGTGTTCTGTCTGCTAGGTGTCTCCCTATCGCTTCTACCGCGCACATCACGGGCCAATAGATCATGGGGAGTGGCTTTATGCGTCGTCTGGCTCGTGGTTTATTACGCTCTGCTTTCCTTGGGAAAGGCATTGGGAGAGAGGGGTGCTTTTCACCCGTTCGTCGCCTTGTGGTTTCCAAACATCGTAGTCGGTGTCATTTCATTGCATCTATTCCGGAAGGCGCTTTACGAATCTCCATTACTGTTGCAGACCAGGTTCGACGCCGCATCTCTGTGGCTCGGGCAGAGACTGACGAGATTCGAAAACCGCTAATACAAACCATGCAACAGAAGCCGAGATTTGCCCTTCTACCGTTTGGCAGCATCGTCGATCGCTATATCGCCAGCGGCTTTGTCCGGGTATTTGTCGCCAGCTTGCTTTGTTTCACTGCGATCTTTGCCATCATCGAGTTTTTTGAGCGGATCGGCACGTTAGTGGAATCTGGAATTTCCGTTACCACGGCACTTCGCTACGTGTTGTACAAGATTCCATTATCAATATCTCGGGTGATCGGTTTTGCCACATTATTTTCGACTCTCTTCTGCCTAGGAATGCTTTATAAAGCTCAGGAGATCACAGCAATGCAGGCTGGCGGTCTGAGCACCCGAAGATTGTCATTCCCGCTACTTTGTCTCTCGTTGTTAATCTGCATGACGAATTTCATCTGGAATGAAGGACTGGTACCGGTTTTTGCTCATCGTGCCGAGACTATCTATAAGACTGAAATTAAGAAGAGACAGCAACAAAGTTTATTCGGAACAAAAGATATCTGGATCCGCGGGGAAGGTGGCTTTGTCAATATAGATAGCTTTGATCCAAGCAACAATGTTCTGGAGGGAATCACATTCTTTGTTCTAAGCCGCGACTTTACATTGCAGTCTACAATTGGGGTTCCCAAAGCACAGTGGGTGAGACAACGATGGGAATCACCAAGTGGCATCGAATGGCAGTTTCTATCGGACGGAAAACTCAGGCAACGAATCGTGAGCACGCCGCCGACGATCTCTGAAACACCCGGCGACCTCATGTTACTCGCTCGGGATCCCGAAGAATTCACGTTTTTCGATCTGCAAAAACAAATAGTCGAAATGAAGGCCAAAGGCATGGATGCCACAGCTTATGAGGTCGATTTACAGGTTAAGCTGGCAGTTCCATTTATTTCGCCCCTGATGGTTCTAATCGCCATTCCTCTCGCGTTAAAAAGACGCATTGGTAGTGGGCTAGCCATGAGTTTCGGCATCGCAATGCTGATCGCCTTCGGTTACTGGGTGCTTTCCGCCTTCTGCTTTTCCCTGGGACATAGCGGCGCCCTGCCGCCAACAATTGCAGCGTGGTTGCCAAATTCGATCTCCGCGCTCCTAGGGATTTATCTTTTCACTGCTGAAGAATATTAGGGAAGAATACTGATATAGGCGTGATGGGTCGTCCACCCTGCCGTAGAATCTCAAATTAACTGAACCTGGTCGAACGCTTTTGCGCCGTAAATCGCGCAAAAGCGTTCGAAAATTCGTTCTGACTCGCCTAACGCTTTGAGTACTGTGGTCGTTTTCGCGCCTTGTGTCGACCGTACTTTTTGCGCTCTACCCCGCGCGGATCACGCGTGACAAAACCGGCCTTTTTCAACGACGATCTAAAATCCGGATTGAGCAACATGAGCGCTCGCGTGATGCCATGACGAATGGCACCCGCTTGCCCTGAACTACCCCCTCCATTAACATTGACGTCGACGTCATAACTACCGGTGGTCTGGGTTAACTCGAAAGGCTGCATGACAATCATGCGAGCAGTCTCCCGGCCAAAATACTCATTGAGCGTTCGATCATTGATAGCGATGGAGCCCTTTCCCAGACGTAAAAAGACGCGAGCTACAGAAGTCTTTCTTCTCCCAGTTGCAGTGATCACTTTTTCTGCCATTTAATAGCCTCCTAAGCTCGGATCGCCAGCGGTTTTGGTTTTTGTGCTTCGTGAGGATGCTCGGCGCCTGAATACACTTTGAGCTTGGCGGCTAATTTTCTACCCAAACGGTTTTTGGGCAACATTCCTTTAACAGCTAAGTGTATCAAATCCTCCGGTTTGTTATCGAGAAGGTCCGCCGCCGTGCGGGAACGAATTCCTCCAGGATAATTGGTGTGACGATAATAGATCTTATCATCCAGTTTGTGTCCCGAAAGCCTCACACCTTTAGCATTGATGACGATGACAAAATCGCCGGTGTCCGCGTTGGGAGTGAAAATCACCTTGTTCTTACCGCGCAGAACCCTGGCGATCTCGCTAGCCATGCGGCCCAAGATTTTTCCATCCGCATCAACGATGTACCACTCT
Source organism: Deltaproteobacteria bacterium (assembly GCA_021323355.1). Classification (GTDB taxonomy): domain Bacteria; phylum Desulfobacterota; class Binatia; order UBA9968; family UBA9968; genus WHTF01. The sequence continues at coordinate 721 of JAJONK010000040.1, read as the reverse complement.
CGTTGGGCAAGCGCTTCTTTGGTATTCATACTGGTATCCTCGCAATATCTCTGTGCCACTTCGAGAAAAAATGGCGGGGCCGACGAGACTCGAACTCGCGACCTCCGGCGTGACAGGCCGGCGTTCTAACCAACTGAACTACGACCCCAAGTGATTAACTACGATTGGTGGGCGGTACAGGATTTGAACCTGTGGCCCCCGGCTTGTAAGGCCGATGCTCTCCCGCTGAGCTAACCGCCCTGGTTCCGGATTACCTCTGGTGTATACCACCAGCTTCGGATTTGCACGATAGGGTGTTTAGCTGAGGGCCTCTTTTAAGAGCTTACCGGCCTTGAACTTAGCGACCCTAGAAGGAGCGATCTCGATTGCTTCCCCGGTCTTCGGGTTTCTCCCGGTCCGCCCTTTGCGCTCCGAGATCGAAAAAGTCCCGAATCCGGAAACATTTATTTTATCCCCGTTCTTTAAAGCGGCAACTATATCATCAAGAAATCCATTGACAATTTCTTCTGCTTTTTGTCGGGGCATCTCAGCGCGTCTCGCTAATGAATCGATTAAGTCTGCCTTGGTCATTACTCTTCCATTCAAGCAAATCTGTCTAATCAGACGTTGCGCGTTTATAACAGTCGGCCAACCGAGTGTCAAATCACACGGCTGGCCGAAGTATCGGAACAATTATTTACTGAGGAAGAATCTCAGCGGGAGCGTTATCCTCGATCTTTTC
>JAJONK010000452.1 GCA_021323355.1 Deltaproteobacteria bacterium | reverse complement strand
CTTGAGCGGACGTTGATCGATACCGGCAGAACCTTTGGTCTTAATCGGCGAAAAATTCTTTGGCTGGTCGTCCTGCCGGCGGCAGCGCCCTACATCATCACCGGTCTGCGTATCAGTCTGTCGATTGCCTTGATCCTGGTCACTACTGCCGAGATGATTGCCGGCAGCAAAGGGCTGGGCTTTTTCATCCTTGACGAAGAGCGCTCCATGAACAGCGGCAACATGTACGCTGGTGTGATTCTAGTTTCAGCCCTGGGATATCTGCTCAACCGATTGTTTGTCCTTGGCGAAGACTGGGCGATGAATTGGCGCCGCGGCATGCTTGCCCGAGAGGCCCTCTGACAGATGCGCGAATCCAAACTTAACGGCTTGCTGTTCTTTCTCGGCCTGCTGATCGTTTGGGAATTGCTTGCGCAAGGCGGATTGATCAATTCCTTGATCGTGCCGCCGCTGAGCAGGATTTTCCGAGTTTTCTCCGATTTAGTCTGGTCGGGTCAGATTCCGCTACAAGTCGCGGCCAGCATGAAACGAGCGGCGGCAGGGTATGTGATGGCTGCTCTGGTGTTTATCCCCCTGGGAATTCTGATGGGTCTCTCGCAGACTGTTTATCGCCTCTTTGAAGTCATCGTCGAGATGCTCCGGCCTGTGCCGCCGCCTGTGATGATTCCGGTGGCGATGCTGTTCTTCGGCTTGGAAGACGAGATGAAGATTTTTGTCATCTTCTTTTCCTGCGCCTGGCCGATTCTGCTCAATACTCTGGATGGCGCGCGTAATGTCGATCGGGTGCTGTTGAACACGGCCCGTACGTTTGGATTATCACAGTGGAGGATCATCTGGAATGTTATCCTGCCGGCAGCCTCGCCGCAGATTGTTACGGGATTGAAGGTCAGCCTGCCGATCACCCTCATCCTGGTGGTCATTTCTGAGATGGTCGGGAGCACCGATGGGATCGGCTACTTTATTCTCGATTCACAGCGCCGATTTAGAGTAGCGCAGATGTATGCGGGGATGCTTACCTTGGCGATTCTCGGTTACACGCTCAATCAACTCTTCAATCTGCTCTACAAGCTAGTCATGCCGTGGCACGTGGGATTGATGAGGATGAAAGATGGTGCGTAAAGATTGGAGTGTTGGCCGAATTGTGTTCGGATAACTACTACTCCAGTGCTCCATTAGTCCAACGGTTTTATCGTTCTTTTAGACCTTGTGCATGCCGCCGCCAGGAGGAGGCTGCGGTTGGTTTTTCCCGGGCAACCAGTCCGCATCCTTGCGCGGGCTGTTGCCTTTGACCTGAAACTTCGCCCGGCCCATGTCGGCGAATTCGATCTCGATAGTGTCGCCGGAATTCACCGGCTTCAAGCCTTCATGAAAAGTGCCGGTGGCGACGATGTCTCCCGGATTGAGTTTTACGAATCGCGAAAGCCAGGCAATCTGATTAGGGATCTTGTGCGCCATCGCGCTGGTATTATAGTTTTGTCGCGGCTCGCCGTTGGTCCACGATTTTACGTTAAGATTGTGCGGATCGGGGATCTCGTCCTTGGTGATGATCCACGGCCCGACACATCCATGCGTGTCCTGCCCTTTGGGAACAAACTGCGTGCGACGCACCATGCCCCGCGTCGAGATATCGAAGAAAGGCACATAGCCGAAAACGTAGTCTAATGCTTTGGGCTCCGAAACATTTCTAGCGGACTTGCCGATGACGAAAGCGAGCTCGGCTTCGGGTTGATAAACTACCGCGGCGGGGATGTCGGTTAATTCCACTGCGCCGTCGGGGCCGACGAGGTCGGGCGATTTGTAGAAATATTCGTTGGGGAAATTATCGGCGGTGCGCTCCGGACGATCGATATAGTTACTAAAAGCCGCGATGCACTTGCTCGGACGTGGGAGGGGCGCGCGAATTTGGACGCTGCTCAATGGCACGCCTTCCTGCTCGTTCATGATCTTTTCAAAGCGGCGGCGGTATTTGCGCCAGCCTTCGATGATCTCTTCCATTACCCGTTGCGGCCCCTTGGCTTTGCGCGCGCTGATGGCATCGCTGACGTCGACAACCCTATCGTTGTTCTTGATAACCCCGATCCTATCGTCGTCATATCGTAGAATCTTCACGGTGTGCTCCCTCCAGTGCGAATCTGCGCCTATCTTTGCGATAACCGCAGAATAATGTCAAATCGCGCCCGATAATTCTAAACCAGAGCAGAGGGCGCGTTCGAAGACAACGGCGCGGCAGAGAGAATTCCGGGGCAATAATGTTTCTCCGAGATAAAGCTCGTAGTAGACTTTCGACAGCGTCTTCGCGCCAATGAACCTTGTATTGAGGAAATACTCTCCGGCTGATGTGGATGATTGCGTGTCGGTCCTTGCCGACGCGTTCGTTTCCAGTCCGTTGCACTTGTCCGCATTCGGCAACGGTCGTATCGACCAGAATCGGCGTTTCTTTCGACTCGCCCTGCGCAACATGTTTTTCGGTCAAGCCTTCGTCGCGTTACACGACGGCGCGCTCTGCGGCTATATTCATTTCCGCGCCTGGCCTTACTGTCTGCCGGCGCCGGAGGAGATTCCTAATGCGGCTGCAACACTGTTGAAGTCTATGGGCGAGGCGGTGCCGAAATTCATTCAATGGTTTGCTCGATGGTGCCACCTTGATCCGCAGGAGCCGCACGTTCATCTCGGGCCCATCGGTGTAGCTCCGGGAAGACAGCGACAGGGAATCGGCACCGCGTTGATGGATCTTTATATCGCGGAACTCGAGCAGGAAAGGTCGATCGGTTATCTTGAAACCGATCGAGTTGAAAATGTCTCGTTCTACAAAAAATTCGGCTTCGTGGTTAAGCATGAGGAAGTGGTCATCGGTACGACCACCTGGTACATGTCGAGACCTCTAAATTGAGCGGTGATGACGGGCGTGAGGATTCGCTGCAGAAAACAATGAGTGCTTCTGAAAATTCCTGCCGGGTTTGCTAGCGAGGCCCCGATTCTGCGCATTTGTGTTGCACTGCATGTCGGGCTTCGTCCAGGTCTGCACTATCCATGTCTGCGTCCTTCACCCTATCGGTAGTGTTATTGACAATCTCGAAACTCACAAGTTGGCTCGCTAATTGCTCTCTCCTGCACCCTCAGTGATCCTGAGTTCTAAACACCTATGGAAGTCACCATTGGGCTAGCGCGATCCGACTACGAAAAACTCTTGCACGACATCTCCCCTCAGCATTCCGCCTATAGTGTTCTCCGCCGTTCTCCGGAGCTTGACCG
>JAJONK010000451.1 GCA_021323355.1 Deltaproteobacteria bacterium | reverse complement strand
GTTATGGATACGGCGATCGCTTAGTTGGCATTTGCTAAACGAACTGGTTACGATTACTCAAGAAAAAAACAGAATCAAACAGGCGGTCGGCGAGCTGCTCGCAAATCTGACGCGACGCGAGTACGAAATAGCTACCCTGGTAGGAAACGGCGAAAGTAATAAACAAATCGCGCGGCGTCTCGATATTACGGAGCGAACGGTAAAAGCCCACCTTACAGAAGTCTTTCGAAAGTTGGACGTGGCCGACCGGCTTAAGTTGGCATTAATCGTCAAGGGATCGATTTCTCCTCACGACTCGTCGCAAATAGGGCATTAGCTGGCTACGCTGCTCCAAGTGCTGACCCGGGGCGGAGTGATAGAGTTTCGTTCAGCTAAGGCAACGGTACGACTGGTTGCCTTTGGCTGAAGAGGCGCCCTTGGACGTCCTTTCATCGTTGCATAGACTACAATCTCTGTTCTGCGCCCCCGACTTTCGCTAGAAAATGTTACCGGTGAATGTTGTGCCGCTTCAGCTTGTTCAAAAAGATTTTGCCGACGCGAGTTGGCGAAAGGTGAGCCTATCGTCCATTTTCTGGATTGGCGTACCAAAGTCCAATTGTTCCTGCAGGCCAAGTTGATATCATGCGATAACCGTAGTGCATTAAGATGACTGTCCATAATAAGAGCTGTCTCGTCATTATGATCGCCGCATGCGCTTCAAGGTTTCGCTCCGGCGTTGCTGGTGCTTAATTGATAGGTGGTTCGAAGCAACGCAATACACTCAATACGCTCGCTTAGCGAGCGTTGCGATTACGAATATTTTTCGGCGTCCCCACTATCCGGCGGAGAAGAACCCGCTCGGTTATATATCAGGTTATAGCCAATGTCTGGTATATCGAGTCAAAATAATGATGGGTCAAAAGTTTTAATTCGAGCACGCAATATGAGGTTTATGCGTGTACTGGCACGAGCTGTTGCACAGTGGTCGCGCGCGCTTAATAGCCGCAATAACAACGCTGATTGCAGTTGTGTTCTTTCCTGAAGAGCGCTGATAAGGGATCGAAATTGCTTCGCATATATAATCACTATATCTCCAGAACGGCAATTTTTCTAATCAGTACGGAAATCATGGTGCTGATATTCATGGTTTATTTTGGAGCGAGCCTTCGCTTTTTCGATCAAGCCGAACCATTCCCTTTCTCGTTCTCGTCTTTGTTCCCGGAAGCTTGCACGTTTACTTTCGTCATGATTTTAAGCATGGCGGCGATGGGATTGTACCAACTCGATTCCCGGCTCGATATAAAAGAAATCTTATTCCGTTTGATGCCATCGATGATGCTCGGATTCGGGATCATCACCTTGATTTTTTATCTGCTGCCTGATCTTTATCTCGGCCGTGGCATTCTTGGGCTAGTCATGTTGCTTGCCTTGGCTGGAATTCTCTTGACCCGCGCGGCGTTCCTGAAATGGTCGAGTTTGGGAATCATGGAGTCCCAAGCCATCGTACTGGGTGTAGGGGGCAAGGCGAAGGAATTTGTCGAGCAGGCAAAAAACGATTCCGCCCGGCGCGGCCTCAAGATCATCGGTTTTGTTTCGGTGTCCGACGAAGAGCTGCATATCCCTGCTTCTTCGGTGTTGCCCCAGATGGGTTCGTTAATATCTCTGGCTAATAGGTACCGGGCGCAGGAAATCATTATTGCGATTCAGGAGCGGCGCGGCGGCTGTTTTCCCATTCAAGATCTGCTTGAATGTAAGCTGAACGGTATCAAGGTTACGGACTCATCCGCTTTTTTTGAACGGGAGCGAGGCCAGATCAGGGTAAATTCCCTTTACCCCAGTTGGCTTGTTTTTGGCGGCGGTTTCGATCAAAGCCTGCTTCGTTCAGGGATCAAGCGTATCTTCGACCTGGTAGCGAGCGGAATTCTGCTGATCGCTACGTTGCCTATCATGGTCATCACTGCCATTTGTATCCTTTTAGAGGATGGTCCCCCAATTTTTTATCGTCAGGAAAGAGTGGGAAAAGGCGGTAAAACCTTTATGGTTCTTAAATTCAGAAGTATGCGAAATGATGCGGAGAAAGGCGGGAAACCACAGTGGGCATTGACCGACGATCCGCGCATAACGCGCGTAGGCAGAATCATCCGCAAGTTGAGAATCGATGAGCTTCCCCAGATATTCAATGTTCTGAATGGAGATATGAGTTTTGTCGGTCCTCGTCCGGAAAGACCCTATTTTGTGAACCAGCTCTGCGCGGAAGTACCTTTTTACAATGTGAGACACAGCATTAAGCCCGGAATAACAGGATGGGCACAGGTTCGTTACCGCTACGGCGCCTCGGTCGAGGACGCCATCGAAAAGCTTCAGTACGATTTGTATTACGTTAAAAACCACAGTCTTTTTCTTGATGTCATTATCCTTATCGATACCATCGAAGTGGTAGTGTTGGGCAAGGGCGGGAGATGATACCCAGGCGCAGCCGCACAAAATGGTGACGAACATAGCGGCCGCCAGCTATACGCTGGCCGCGGTTGCGTACCTGGTGTTAGGTGTGCTTTTGCTGACAAGCTGGCGGGGCCGTTTGCACGGCATGGTACTGCCTATCGCTTGCCTTTTGTCCGTGCTTTGGGCGGCGGCGCTAGCTTACCAAGCGTCCCACGACTTCGCCCTTTCGCTCGTGACCGATATTCTGGAAATCGCCAGGAACGCGGGCTGGTCGGCGTTCCTGATCACCCTGTTGGGGCTGAATCGTGACGGCTTCTTCAACGGCAGGATGAATCCCGCCATGTCCATTATCGTGGCGTTGTATGTGGGGTGCGTTATTGCCGCTTTTTATGCGCATGGAAACCTTGGCATTTTTCCAGCGCACACGTCCGACTATACCAACAGTATCATTACCAGTGTGGCAATGGCGCTGCTCGGAATGATACTAGTGGAACAGCTGTACAGGAACACGCCGGTTAAGCAGCGTTGGGGAATAAAATTCGCCTGCCTGGGTATCGGCGGTGTTTTTGCGTACGATTTTTATCTCTATAGCGACGCGTTGCTGCTGCGGCATGTCAATCCAGAAATCTGGGCAGCCCGCGGCATTGTGAACGCGTTTGTTGTTCCGTTGATCGCGGTGTCCGCCGCGCGAAATCCCCAATGGTCAGTCGGAATTACAGTATCTCGTCGCATCCTGTTTTACTCCGCGGCGTTATTTGGCGCCGCCGCGTATTTACTGGCTATGGCCGCTGCCGGCTACTATCTTCGTTTTTTCGGGGGCAGCTGGGGTACGGTCATGCAGGTGAG
>JAJONK010000039.1 GCA_021323355.1 Deltaproteobacteria bacterium | reverse complement strand
AATCTCTCCTCCTTGTGCGCGACTTGTTTAGACGATTTGAAGCTTTGCTATTTGCTGGGATAGCGCTTCGCCATCTCGTTGAAGAAACCTTCTTTTTCGAGTTCCTGTAAAAAACTTAGATCGACGAACTGTTCCGGCTTGGCATTTTTCGCCTGCGGCAGCTGGGGCGCGATGATGTCGAGCATGTACTGAATTCCTTTGAGTGTGGGGTAGGGCTTTTTAGGAATCCATTTGATGTAGCCATTGTAAGAATCTTCGAGAATCTCAGGATCGTTGGTGCGCATGTATTTGGCGAACACCTGCTGCGCTTCTTTTTTGTTGGCATAAACAAAATAAATCGCTTCGACGAACCCCTTCAGGGCGTTTTTTACGGTGTCACGATTGCTGGCGATGTAGGAGCGCGATGTGGCAAAGCCGTTTCCCTGAACCTCGACCCCCAAATCGGCGACATGGAAGAGTTCGTTGAAACCGGCTTTTCGTGCCGGCGCCGCCGCCGAGGAAGTGAAAAAGGTCGCATCAATTCGATTGGCCGTCATGGCTCCGAACCGTTCGGCGTCGGGTCCTGTGGGCACCAGCGCCACATCTTTGTTGACGTCCAGGTTCAGATGCTTGAACAGTATATTGGCGGCGTTGTGAGTCGCCGAGCCGAAACCGCTGATACCGAATCGCTTTCCCTTAAGTTCTTCGAGCTTGTTGATGCCTTTGCGAGCAAAAACGATCTGGTCGTACATGGTTTCTACGGCGGCCACCAGCACCAGGTTGTAACCTTGCAGGCTGGCCTGCACCACCGTGCCGATGTTCACGATGGGCGGATCGCCGGCAACCAGAGCTTGGGTTGCCATCTGGCCGCCGCGCAGGAAGATCGGCTCGACTTCGAGGCCATACTTGTTGAACAAGCCCATTTCCTTGGCGACCCAGACGTTGCTTTGCCTGAAGCTCAATGAAGGATAGCCGATGCGGATTTTCTTCAAAGCCTGAGCGCTGGCGCTGCTTTGACCGAGGAACAGAATCAAAGCGCCAAGAATGGAAATCTGCCACAGTGGTTTCATAATCCGTATCCGTACCTTTCTTGCAGCTTCACGGCTCTTCACTAATTTCGTGTCGATGCTACTTGACGCCGGCGAGCTTCTGCGCTTCCTCGACCAGCGAGTTGTCGATATATTCGGTGTAAGCCGGCACTTTCTTGCCTTTGTAGGTTCCTTCCTTTGCCCGCAGATCGATGGTTTTATCCATTGCCGCTTTGTTGACCGCGCCGTTGCGGGGAAACGGCTGGAATTCTTCGACAAGGTACTTGTAATCTTGTTCGGCGATGTCTCTCTTGCTCTTGAGAATCTTCATGTGAATAGCGAGCGCTTCTTCCTTATTTTTCGTATCATAGAGCCAGTTGGTTGCTTCGATCATGGATTTCAGATAGCGCACGACATCATTTCTATTCGATTTCAAGTAATTCATGTGAGCGAAATCGGCGGTAAACTGGATTGGACCCAGGATCTCGTGGAAGGTGATGAGTTTGGTGAAGCCGTCTTGCTGCGCCCGGAAATTGAACGGCGGGCCCATGAAGGTTGCTTGCACCGAACCGGCTTTCAAGGCGGCATAGCGCTCCGGTGAAGTTCCGACCACCAGATATCGGTAGTCGCCTTCTTTGAGTTTGAACCCTTTCGATAAGACCTCTTCAATCATGTTGGTGGTGCCGCCGGTCAAAGTGCTGACACCGATGGTTTTGCCTTTGAGATCGGCGCCGCTCTTGATCTCGGATCGGGCCATCAAATCGTAGGGAATTTTTTCCATATTGCCGCCGATGATCCTGACCCTGGCTCCCTTCTCAATCGCTCCGATGACGTAATCCGGATTTATGCGACCGAGAGGAATGGTTTCGCTGAGTACGGCGCGGGTAGTATTCGTCGCTCCCTGAATAATGATGTTTTCGAATTGGATGCCGTTTTTTTCCAAAATTTTCTTTTCCTGGGCGATGTAGATCGGCCAGCTTGCCGCGGTGTGGCCGCTCTGGGCAAAACGGAGCTTGCTCAACTCCGCGCCGGCGGCGAAAGTGATTTTGGCTGACGAGATCCCGAACAGCAGCGCTGCGCCGAGCGCGCAAATGTTGATGTAATATTTCATGAATCCTCCTTGAGTTGCGGGTGTTTACATCTGTGAAAAACCCCCGGAAGCGTTTACCTCTTCCTCAATCTGTTTCCACAGGACGTGCTCCAGTTCGAGAAATCGAGGGTCTGATTTCATTTCCATGGTTCTTGGACGAGGCAGCGGCACATTAACTTCAGAACGGATGCTGCCCGGCCGATGGCTGAAGACAATCACCCTGTCTGAAAGAAGAATTGCTTCCGCAATCATATGGGTCACAAAAATGACGGTTTTTTTAGTTTCCCTCCAGATGCGCAGCAGTTCGAGCTGCATGAAATTACGCGTCTGTGCATCCAATGCAGCGAAAGGCTCATCCATCAGCAAAATTCTCGGATCCACCGCTAGGGCTCTGGCGAGATTGACCCGCTGCTGCATGCCTCCGGAAAGCTCATGCGGGTAGTGAGTCTCGAATCCCGAAAGGCCGACCAGATCGAGAAATTTCTGGGCCGTGCGTTCAGCTTCCTTGGCATTGTTATTCCGTCCTTCCAAACCGAGAACAACATTTTTAAGACTGGTGCGCCACGGCAGGAGAGATGCGCCTTGAAAGACAAAGCCCATCACGAGTTCGTTGTCGACTTCATGCGCGGACCTGCCGTCGATGAGAATTTCTCCGCCCGAATGCGGCATGAGACCGTTGATGACCCGCAGCAGGGTGGTTTTACCGCAGCCGCTGGGGCCGACAATGCTGACAAATTCTCCATCGCTAACCGACAGATTGATATCTCTAAAGATGATAAACGGATCGCGATCCGGTCGAGTGATCGCCTTGTTCAAGTTGCGCAATACAAGTGCTGGTCCGCCCATATCAACTTCCTTGGGGTTCCTTTCTCCAGGGGATCGCATAAATTTCGATCATCCGAATGACTTCGAATCCCAATATTCCGAGTGCGGCAAATACCGCCACTCCGACGAATAAAATGGGTATGTTGAGAGTTTGGCCGGCAAAAAAGATCAGATAGCCTAAACCCTCCGTAGCGCCAAACCACTCGGCAATGGCGACTCCAGTGAGACCCCGGCCCACCGACAGACGTATGCCAGCCAATATGAAAGGAACCGACGCCGGCAAGAGAATTTTCAAGAACAATGCCGAGCGGCTCAGGCGAAACGAGCGGGCCAGCTCAACATAATCGCGATTGACCACTCGCATACCATAGTAGGAGTTGATCAGAATCGGAAAGAAGCAACCGAGAAAGACAATGGCGATTTTGGAGCCGGCGCCGATGCCTAACCAGAGCAGCAGCACCGGTGCGAAAGCAATCCGCGGTGTCGTATAAAGTGTTGCCATCCACGGATTGGCATAATCGCGCACTGACGTATTGAGTGCCATCAGAAAACCGAACGGCACGCCGGCGAGAATCGCCAGTACGAAGCCATAGAAAAAAATCCATGAGCTGGCGAATACATGAGGATAGAGATCCTTGGTGACAAAGAGCATCTGGTAGGCGGTGACGGCTACGACCACCGGCGATACCAGCAGTGTCGGGTCTTTCACCACCACGGTCGCCAGAACATGCCAAAGAACCAGTCCTCCGATGACGGAGCCGGCCTTTAGGAAAGTGGACGTCAATTTACGTTTGCGTTCGTTCATAATTCTATGCGCCGGCGACCGATCACTCTGAAGACCATTCGGCGCTCTGACGCCAGGGAGCCATCCGCTGTTCGAGTTTCTTGATCAGGTTAAAACTCAGAAGTCCTATGGCGGCCAGCAAAATCACGGTAACGAAGAGCTTCGGACTGTCCCATGTCTCGGAAGAATCGCGGAGCAGATATCCCAAGCCGGCATTGGCGGCCATGAGCTCCGCGACGATGACGCCAAGCAGCGCTCGACCCACGCCAAGTCTCATACCGGTGATGATGAAAGGCAGCGCGCCAGGTAAGCGAATCTTATAAGTCGTCTGCCAATCGCTGAGCCGCAGCGATTTGGCTAGCTCGAGCCAGACCGGATCCAGGGATTTGATTCCCGCGGCAGTGTTCAGAATAATCGCCACCGCAGTGATCTTAAAAACCACTACGACTTTGGAAAAAATGCCGATGCCGAACCAGATGATAATCAGCGGCACGACGGTAATAATCGGGATCGAGTAGAGCGTGGCGATCCACGGGTCCATGACCTCATCGAACCATTTATACATCCCCATTAAGTAGCCGAGAATAATTCCAATGACACAAGCAGTAGTAAAGCCGCAGATAAATTCGATGAGAGTTGCGACCAGATGTTTGTTGAGCTCGCCGCTGCTGGCGAGATTCCAAAAGGAGCTGAGCACGCTGCTCGGCGGCGGGATGAGCAGTTCATTATCGAGCAGCAGGCGAGTCGAAAGCTCCCAGATCGCCAGGCCGATGATTATGGACAAAGATCCCCGGACGATTTCTTTTTTAACCAAGAGCCGGCTCATGCTATTTATAAAGCTCTCGATCTTCGCCCTTATCGTCGCGCATGTGGATCCTAGGATAAACCGAGACGCCGCCGGGCCTGCCTTGCACCATGAAATCCACCGGCATGAAGCCCTCCAACAACGGTATCGGCAATTGAACGCCGGCAAATGATCCCTTGTGATCGCCGCCGATGCCGATTTGATTTCCCCAGAGCCCGGCAGGCAAGGCGCCGCTCATGCTGAACCGGCTGGCCGAGACGCTTCCTTGAATCGGCGGCAAAGAATATTTGCCGCCGGGGTTGCGCTCATTTTCGCTGAGCATTTCATGATCCAAAACCTTGGGGAATGCAGGGGCATGGGCGCTTGCCTCGCGCACGAAAGAAAAGGTCGTGTCGTCGCGCTCTTGTTCGGGCTCGCCGGCGTTCGGGCGCGCGCCTTGAATGATCGGCATTGGCAGATTCTTGATGCCGCCGACGCTGCCTTTGGCCCGCTGGCCGGCGTCGGCCATGGCAACCGCGTGGTTTTTCTGCCGCAACGTGACGAAAAAGCGCTCCGAGGTCTGGCGTGGCAACGGGTAGCTCTGACTACGAACACCGGAAGCCGTCTGATAATAGATCAGAAGCTCATTACCGCCGGTGACGTTGACGCCGCGATCAGCCAGTTCCATATTCCGCGGATTACCGTCGAACAAAGTTGCCTTAAGCCCGAGCCCGGCCGGCCCAAAAAGCTCCGGGTTTTCTTTTAAAAATTGTTTGCTCATGCGCAAGCCGTGGTTGTCGGTCTTGGCCAGTTCGGCGAGTTTCTTGGTGGCCTCCGCCGCCGCCGGGCTTTCGGGATATTGATCGATCACGGTGGTCAGATAATATTCCTGAGTCCCTCTCCCTTTGCTCTTGGTTGCCGCGTTCAGCAGCGCGGTTGCCGCTTTCTGCTTTAACGATGAAAGCTTTTCCTTGGGCGTCCCGGCAAGCTCATGGTAGCCGATCGCCTTATCGATCATGCCTTTTTCCTCATAAGTGTCGGCAAGAATTTTATAAACCTCGGTGGCGCTGTCGGAACCGGGGTGATTGCGCACGTAGGCGACACCGGCATCGATCACCGATTGCGCCGAAACCGGATTGTTGCTCAGCACATTGATCAGATTGTTGCCGACCATCATGGCATTGGCGGCGCCGAGGGTGACCGCCCCGGCTGGGCCAGCCGCGGCAACGGCTCCCGCGGCATAAATCAGGTTTTTTTTCAGCAGATCTTCGCCTAGTAGGACATACTTCACTGACTCGGCGCGGCGTTCGCTGCGGGCCTCCTGGAACGTGGCGAGCAGATTGTACTCGGGACTTTGTAACAGCGCCGCGGCGCGTTTTTGCGTGTCCGGAGTCTTCGCTGAAGAGGCGAGACGCTCGATAAGTTTTTTGGCCTCGTCATGCCGGCCTTGCATCTCCAGAGCTACCGATAAGGCATCGCGCGCGGACTCGGCCAGTGGCCTGCCGGCATATTTTTTTTCCAAATTAGCGGCTTGCTCCGCGATCTTTTGTTGATCTCTCAAGCTGAGCGCCCGCAGCAGCTCTTCGACATCCTCCTGCTGCTCAGCCGAGGCGGCTTTCTCGACTTGTGCGGAAAGCCCGTGATTCTGTCGCTCCATCTGTTGCAGGTAGAACCTCGATAGCTTTTGCAGCTCGGCTTGCGCTGTTTTGGACCGTCCATCTAAATAGGACGCGATCTCCGCATAAAACAGCGCCTTATCGGTATCTCCCTTTTGAGCAGCTTGCTTTGAATGATCCAGTTGTTTGCGGATCAGCGCGGCGGTCTTTTTCTTTTCGAGCTCTTCGATCTCCTTGACGATCTTGCCGTTGCGCGGATCGTTGGGATAGCGCTTGAGATGATCCATGTGACGCGCCAAAGCGCGCCGCTCTTCAACCGACATCTCACTGTTGAGGAGCGAATAAGCCTGGCCAATGGCGGTTTCTGCCGCCGCGCCGACATAATTTCCCGAAGCGACGCCGACTAGGTCCACCGAGCCCAACAACCGGTTGAAGACGCCGCCCAACTCATTGACCGAGCTCTGGCGGGTTAATTGATCGGCTCGTGTCAGATCGTCCTCATCGATAATCGCTTGCAGATATTTTTTACGTTCCGGCGACGAGGTATTCTTCAACGCTTGACGTTGCGCCGCGAGATAGCGCTCGCGCTCGTTGATGGTATTGTTCAGGAGATCCTGGGCGGGCTCGGCCAATCCGGTGCTCGATCCGTGTTGTTTTTGGAGCCGGCGGTCTTCGGTCTGAAAAAATTTCACATGCTCTTCAATCGCTGCTTTGCGGTTGGTAAGCGAATCGATCAACAGTTCACGCGCGCGCTTGTCGACTTCATCGGGGAAAAACTGCGGCGCCACCGGCGGCTTTTCGAACGGATCGAATTCAGGCAGGGGATTCAAAATGCGTTCGATAATAGCTTGGTGCTCCTGCCCCTGCGCAACGTCAGGGTAACCGTCGATGGCGCTGAGCGACAGCGACAATGATAAAGCGCTTATCAATGCTTTCCTCATCGGCTTAGCCTCGTGACTTTCTCATTCAGCCCCCGCATTGCTTCAATCTTGCCTTGCGCTTCAATCTTTTCGACGATTCCATCGACCTGAACGACTTCTGTGTAAAGTTTAAGCGCCGATTTAGCAAATTGATCGAACGCTTTGAGTTCAAAGCTTAAACCCTCCGGATCGTACTGGGCGGCGTACTCTTTTGCAAGCAATCCGTAGAAGTCGCCAAAGTCGATGATGAAGCGATAGATGTTCTTGCTTTGCCGGTGTTTGGTGATCAACTGGCTGTAGCCGAGAATTACCAGTTGGTTGCCGTCCTTGAGGCGGAACCGATTGGCTTCGACAAAGGCCACTTTGGCGCGATCGATACGTTCCTCTTCGCCGCGCGCCAGAAATTCATAGGTTGTGCCTTGATGTTTTTCAATCAGGTGATTCCAGGCGGCGACTTTTTCGTCCAGGCCTCTGATGTACTGAAAAGGATCTTCGGTGGGCAGGGGTTTGTCGAGAATGTTCAGGAAAGATTCCAGAGCTTCGAGGTTCTTGGAAGCTTCGGCTCCTAAGCGCCCGCCGGTTTCGCTCACGTTGCGATACAGAACCGTTGCCTCGGCGTACTCTCGCAGTCGCTCCAGCGCGAGCGCCTTGTTGAATTGAATAATATCGGTGAACTTGCCCGCGTTCTTCCTTTCATAATCATCGAGCCGGACCAAGGTCGCCTTCATGATGTTCACGCCGGTAACGTCTTTGGGTATGGCAAAACGATAGGTGTCCTCCTTGGCCAGACGCTGAAAGTCTTTGACAATGTCGAGCAGGTCTCCAGCCGGCGCATAGCGCGCTTCCGGCGAAGCGGTTCGCGATGAACATCCGGCAAGCATAAATAGCGAGAGAACCGTCGTGACGGAGATGACGGAGCGGAATAGTATGCGGAAAGATCTCAAATTATTCTTTGCGCGGTCCCTTCAACGACGTGTGACCGGAAGATGTTGTTCAGAGCCTGGTGGTTGCAGTTATTTTCCGAAGTTTTCTTCCTAAGTCAAGCCGGAATAACGCGGCACGGCTTGATTCTTGGGCCCGCATTCCGTCCGGACATGTAGCCGATGCGACTATGCCCAGCAAGAGTGCTGCAACTCTCGGCCGCTACTTGACCGGCTCGGTCCAACAACTCATAGTGTTGCCTATGAAGCTTTCTTTTCGACTTCTTGCCTTGTCAATTGTCTTGGGAAGTTTCGTCGTCGGCTGCGCGCCTGCGGGCCACGAGAAAAGCGGGATTGCGCCAACAGATCCCGGCGCTGCCGCTTCCGCGCACTTGCCTGAGTACCAGGGGCCTGCTACTCGGCCATTCGCCATGGGATTTACGCGATGGCCGGCAGATCTGACTCCCGAGGGAGTAGCGGCTGCGCAGAAGTTTGCCGATGTCCATGGCGACATCCTTGCCGTGATGTTCATTGGCGGAATTCCGTGGCCTCAAGCGCTTGAAGGCAAACCATTCCCTAAAGATGTCCAAGAAACTCTCGCCGACAGGCCCTCAAGGGAAAACAAGCTTTTCTTGTCGATCTCGCCGCTCGACAGAGACCGCAAGGGCCTGGCGCCGTATTGGGGAGAAAAGGAGAACGAGCCGTTGCCCAAGCCCTGGGACAAAGAACCGCTCAACAGCCCTCGGGTAAAAAAGGCTTTTTTAAATTTCGTCTTGCATTCTGTGAAAGCGATGCGGCCCGACTATCTTGCCATTGGTGTCGAATCAAACGTGCTGCTCTCACGCGACAGCTCTAAGTGGCGCCAGCTGAAAGAATTGCACCGGGAAACTTACAGCGCGGTGAAGAAAATGAATCCCAAATTGCCGGTATTTTTTACTACCGAGGTTCTGCATTATAAGCGCCTGGCGCGGGACGCCAAGCAATCGGAGCAGGAAAAGGAGGTTGCTGAACTGATGCGCCACAGTGATCTGTTCGCCATGAGCCTCTATCCTTATATGAGCCTGGAGACCCCGCGCCCGCTGCCGGAAAATTTTCTCGATTTCGCCAGGCGATTCAAGAAACCGATCGCGGTCTCCGAGAGCGGCATGACGTCGCGCGACGTGCCGCTAAAAAGTTATGGAGTCACCCTTTTAGGTTCGGAAGCCGAACAAAGAAACTTCACCGAGTCGCTGCTGAAAACCGCCGCCCGCGACAAATATGAATTCGTCATCAATTTTGCCAGCACCGACTCCGACCGGCTCGTCTCTCGTTTACGCCCGCCTCTGGACGATCTCGCGCGCATCTGGGCATTCACCGGCATGCAGACCGGCGCCGGCAGGCCCAAGCCGGCGCTGCCGGTCTGGGACGGCTTTCTGAAGGCCAAGTACGTTCGTCAATGACGAGAGATCGCGCCTCGTCACACGGGTGTAAAATCCGGTTAGTATCGGCGCCTGATTGGCGCCGCGCCGCCAACCCCAAATCAGCTTCCGCGCTCGACAGTCAGGTCTTGATCAGCAAATAGAAAAGCACCAGTTCTCCGCTCCTGACGGCGGAGAAATCGTGCGGCGTCCTTTTGGGGATGTGGCAGAGGGTGCCTGGAACCAGCCGAATTCTTCGGCCATCGATTTTCAGCCTGCCGGAGCCCTGTAATACCTGGCAAATGACGTCTTGATTGTCGTGGCTGATCTGCTTTGGATTCGCTTTTTTTGCCGGTTTGAAAGCGATCAGGCCGCCAGTGAATTGTTCTTGTTCGAAGCAACTCAGATAGCGGATTTCATCGCTAATCTTTTTTAACCGCTTGAGCGCCGCGGCTATTTTGACGATTTTCATCGCGAATTGCGCGCGAGGCAAACCGAGCTAGCAACAGGCGTAGCAGAACTCAGGTAATTGGAGAAGCGACCGCGCATCCTTCCAACTCCACTGCGGTTGGCTTTCTAATCGGTCACGGCTGCGACGATTTCTCGGATCGCTCGTTCGGCTTGATCGTTGGGGACGCGGCAGGAGCCGACGACTTTGTGCCCGCCGCCGCCGTGATGACTTAACAGTTCGCCGACGTTAACGTTGGATGTAGTATTGAAGATATTGTAGCCCACGGAAATGCTCGTGGTGTTTTCGCGCTGCTTGTCGTCGGCAACCTTGACTTGAATATTGCCTTGCGGGAACAGAGTGAAGATCAAAAACCGATTGCCATCCGGGATCTCTTGGATACCGCGCAGGTCCACAAAGATGACGTTGCCTTTCATGACTGTTCGCGCCAGCAAAAGTTTTCGTAGCTGCTCTTGCTCATCCCGGATCTGCTGGCAACGCCGGCTGACCTCCGGGTCACGCAAGACTTCTTCGAGGGACGCGTCGCGTAGCAGTTCGATGATCCGCAGCCAGTAGGGCTCATCGCCGGCATTTCGTCCATCGGTGGTCATGGAAACCAGCACATAGCCCTGCGGGTCGAGGACGTCCTGCGGTTCGAGCTTGCCGGCATCGATTCGATCGGTTTCATGAAGCAGATATTTTATTCTCTCACTGTCCAGAAACGCGGTTATCTCGCTGTCGGTAAGTCGCGTGGTTCTTTCTTCGCCGCCGCCTATGGGCTGCTGATTGCCGAGTTCTTTATAATATTCGTAGACGACGCGGGCGGCGCTCGGCGCCAGACGAAAGCCGCCTTTGCCGAGCACAATCGGCTGGGGAAAGTCCGGGGTGGTATTGGTGACGTGATGGTCGAACCAGAGAGTGCAGTTGGGATGGTAGGGTAGATTGGCGATGATGTCTCCGGCGCGGATCTCGACCAAGCCATCCTGCATGAACTTTGGCTCGACGAATAGATAGGCATCGATGGGTTCGAATCTCGTCAGCAGAGCGCCGCAGACCAGTCCATCGAAATCCGCCCGTGTGACTAATCTCATGCGCTAACGACCTCCTCCAAAGGCAACAAAGGAAGATTGAAGGCAGCCGCCACTCCTTCATGCGTCACCTTGCCGGCAAACGTGTTGAGACCTTTGGCCAATGCTCTGTTGCGCGCCAGCGCTTGCGGAAAGCCGCGGTTGGCAAGCTCCAGGCCATACGACAGCGTCGAATTGGTCAGCGCATAAGTTGAAGTGTGCGGTACGATGGCCGGCATATTGGTCACACAATAATGGACAACTTCTTCTTCGACATAAATGGGCTCACGGTGCGTGGTCGGCCGTGAAGTTTCAGCGCAGCCGCCCTGATCGATGGCAATATCGACAAAAGCAGCCCCTGGCTTCATGCGCTGCACCAACGATCGCGAAATAAGCTTGGGCGCCTTGGCGCCGGGGATCAGCACTGAGCCGACCACCAGATCGGCATCGACGACTTCTTCCTCAACGTTGGCGCGATTCGACATCAAGGTGGTCGCGTGACCGCCGAGTATATCACGAACGTAGCGCAGTTTTGTCGGATTGATGTCGAGAATGCTGACGTCGGCGCCCATTCCAATAGCCACCTGGCAGGCTGCCGTCCCGGCAATGCCAGCGCCGAGGATGACAACTTTGCCGGGCCGGACGCCGGAAGCGCCGCCGAGAAGAACACCGCGCCCGCCGTTTTCTGCCTGCAGGCACCACGCGCCCACCTGGATCGAAATTCGTCCGGCTATTTCGCTCATCGGCGTCAGTAGCGGCAATGAGCCGTCATCCAGCTGAATCGTCTCATAAGCGATGGCGGTTACCTTGCGATTAAGCAAGGAGCGAGTTACCGCTTCGTCGGCGGCGAGATGAAGATAGGTAAAGAGAATGAGCCCGGGCCGCAGCAGTGGAAATTCCGATGCCTGCGGTTCTTTGACTTTCATAATCAGATCGGATTCATCCCACACCTGTTTTGCTGAGTCGACGAGTGTCGCGCCCGCGTTCTGGTAGGTGCGATCGCTAAGCGCGCTCCCCAGACCGGCGCCTTTTTCGACCAGGACCTTGTGATTACGCGCGGTAAAACCGCTGACCCCGGTGGGCGTCACTAAAACCGCTGACCCCGGTGGGCGTCACGGCGACGCGATTTTCCTCGGTCTTAATCTCTTTGGGAACGCCGATAATCATCTGGTGAAAGCTACTCGATGGTATCTGGAGAGTCAACGTAACCCTTCAGCGGCGGACTGTTCAAACGTTCAAAACGTTTCAGACGTTCAGCTCGTGGAAAGAAGATCCCGCCTCTGAGAGCTTTCAGCAGAGCTGAAGAGAGTGTCTATCAATGATTATTAGAGCAAGAGCCCGGCAGCGATCATACTTGAACTGTCCAAGCGTGAACGGTTGAACTGATGCCAGCATTGCTACAACTATCGCCCGGCGGTCCAGATCAGGATAGCCCAGCCGATCAGGAAGGCGATCCCGCCTGCCGGTGTGATTGCACCGAGCCAGCGGATCCCGGTTAAACTCAGAAGATAGAGGCTGCCCGAAAAGATAATGATACCGACGATAAACGACCAGCCCGCCGGATTGAAATTA
>JAJONK010000450.1 GCA_021323355.1 Deltaproteobacteria bacterium | reverse complement strand
TATCTTACGGAAGATTGGACCCGGCTATGGCCGAACCTGTTTTCCGCGCTGCAGTTGGAAAAGACCGTCTATTTTTTGGTGTTGCTGTTGATGGTTCTGATCGGCGCTTTTAACATCATTTCGACCCTAGTCATGGTGGTGATGGAAAAACGGAAGGATATTGCGATCTTGATGTCGATGGGTGCCACCCGAGCCAGCATCCGAAAGATCTTTTTGCTCAAGGGATTTATCATTGGCATTGTCGGCACGACCTTGGGCCTGCTTCTTGGCCTTCTGGTCTGCACATTGATCGCTCAGTACCGGTTTGAGCTGCCCAAAGACGTGTTCTTGATCTCCACAGTTCCGGTGCGGATTTATTTTAGTAATTTTATGATCGTGACCGTGGCATCATTCATTGTGTGTTTGCTCGCCAGCATTTATCCGGCTCGGCAAGCCGCGAAACTGGATCCGGTCGAGATCATCCGTTATGAGTAGTCTCCTGTCAGCGCGTGACATCGATAAATCCTACAGCGAAGGAGGAAGGGAAATCGTCGTGCTGCGTCAATTGAGCTTGGAGTTGCAAACCTCCGAGCGGTTGGCGATTGTCGGAGAATCCGGTGTTGGTAAAAGCACGCTTTTGCATATACTCGGGACGCTGGACCGGCCGACCAGCGGACGAATCATTTATTCGGGCAAGGAGTTACCATTGGACGACGAGGCCGCGGTCTCTGCTTTCCGCAATCGAGAAATCGGTTTTGTTTTTCAGTTCCATTACTTGTTGCCGGATTTTTCAGCTCTCGAGAACGTCATGCTGCCGGCGCTGATCCAAGGGATCTCGCCGGCGCAGGCCCGGGAGCAGGCGGAGGATCTCCTCGAATCCGTCGGACTCAAAGAGCGAATGAGCCATCGCCCTGGTAAACTATCCGGAGGCGAGCAGCAGCGGGTATCGGTGGCGCGATCGGTGATTCTCCAGCCCAAACTGATTCTCGCCGACGAACCGACGGGGTCATTGGACTTTCGCATCGGCCAGGAGGTGCATGACCTGCTCTTTCAGCTCAATGAACAGCGCGGGGTCGCGCTGATTATCGCGACGCACAACCGTGACTTCGCTGAAAAGATCGGCCGGCAGCTAGAGTTGCGTGATGGCCAGTTGTTCCCGGTCACTCACTGCGAGTGATTTAGCTTTACAAGATCAGGCAAATTTGCTACAAAATTTAGCATTATCATCCCTCCAAAGAGGTCTTGCCCCGGGCAGAATGAAACCGCAATTCACTATCGTTGAATTTCTCCAGACAGTGGTTTGTTGTGTTTTTGTCCTTTCACTTACGTCGACTTCAGCCTTGTGGGCACAGGAAAAGGTTGGCCTTAAAGACGTCAGGATAACCGGCAATGTGAGAGTCGAAGAAGACGGTATTCGACTTCACATCAAAAGCCGAGCCGGTGCCGATTTCGATCCCGCTCTCGTCGAACAAGACGTCAAAGCGATTTTTAGGATGGGATTCTTCGATGACGTCGAAGCCCAGCTCTCCCCTGAGAACGTATTGATCTATTCAGTCAAAGAGAAACCCTACGTGCGCGAGGTAAGAATACAAGGCGCCTCACAAGTAGGGCGTGAGAAAATCGAATCCGCTCTCGGCGTGACGCCGCGAACGGTTCTCGACCGGAGCAAGGTTGCCGAGGGTATCGAGAAGGTCAGAAGGCTGTACGGCGAGCAGGGGTACGGGAATGCTCAGGTGGATTATGCCGTATCGGTTGAATCTAACAATCAGGCCGTTTTGGTCCTTGATATAAACGAGGGAAATCGGCTGTTGATCAAAAAGATCAGCTTTGAAGGTAATCGCACGTTTAGCGAAAGCGAACTCCAAGGCTTGATGGCCACGAAGGAAGAGTGGCTCTTTTCATTTATAACAAACCGCGGTGTTCTGGATCGCGACATCCTGACCAATGATGTTGCGATTTTAGGTAATCATTACATCGATCACGGCTATATCGATCATAAGATCGATGAGCCGGTGGTGTTACGCGGCCGCGATGGGCTGGAACTGGTGATCAGAGTCCACGAAGGGCCGCAATACCGTGTCGGCAAGGTCGAGATCGGTGGCGATTTGATTCAGGGCGGCGAAGAGATGCTGAAGCAGGTGAAAATCACCGAAGGGCAGATCTTTAGAGGCAGCCGTTTGCGTGACGATATTTCCACCTTAACCGACCTCTACTCCAACAAAGGGTTCGCTTTCGCGCAAATCGAACCGGTCACCAAAGTCAACGCCAGTGAAAAGAAGGTCGATATCGCATTGGTGATCGCTAAGGGTCCGCCGGTGTACTTTAATCGAGTTCTAGTCGCGGGGAACACCAAAACCAGGGATAAGGTGGTTCGCAGGGAGTTACTGACTTCGGAACAAGAGCTCTATTCTAGTTCGAAAATCACCCAGAGCCGAAACGCGCTTCAACGGACGGGGTATTTTGAGGACGTCCAGCTGACCACAAAAAAGACTGACCAACCTGACACGGTGGATCTCCTGGTCGACGTTAAGGAAGGGCCCACCGGCACATTCACCTTGGGAGCCGGTTTTAGCAGCGGGGATGGGTTTATTTTCAATGCTAGTATCGCCGAAAAGAATTTGTTTGGTCTCGGGCAAGGACTTAACGGCAGTTTTGCAATCGGCTCCAGCCGCCAAGACTTTATAGTCGGATTCACTGAGCCGTACTTCAAAGACACTCAGATGGCTTTAGGGGTCGATGCCTTCAACACACAACGGGAATACAACGATTTCGATGAGAGAAAGTTGGGTTTCGGAATCAATACTAGCTATCCGTTGAAGGATGTCACCGTGCCGTTTTACGGCCGGCTTAGGAAGCAGCCTGCGCTTGGATCGGATCAATTGGCTAGCAATCCGGCGCCATCGGTTTGGGATTATATGCGCGGGGGAATAGGTTATGATTTTACTCGTGAGACCATTAACAATGTCGAGGCAACGGCTCCAACGACAATTCAGGACGAAAAAGGCACATCGTTAACCAGCGCGATGACCCCAAGCATTAGCTACGACAGCCGGGATCATTTTTTCAACCCAACCGAGGGAGCTAAATCCGCTTTCTCGGTCAAGTTTGCGGGATTGGGCGGCGATAATCGTTTCATCAAATCGGATTTGAGCGGTCGCTGGTATTATCCTCTTTTGAAAGACCCTAACTGGGGCGGTGCCTATGTGCTGTCTTTAGGCGGATCCCTGGGGTACGGCGTCGGGTTGGTCCAACGCTCTGATAGTATAAACGATTTGCCGCTGTTCGAGCGTTACTTC
>JAJONK010000449.1 GCA_021323355.1 Deltaproteobacteria bacterium | reverse complement strand
CGGAAAATGACATGTACAAACTGGTTCAGAGCTTGAAGAAAAAAAACGTCGACCCGCCTTATATCGACATTCCTGCATACTTGAAAGCCAGGGACGAAGTCGAAAAATGGAAGGACGTCTATCAGCGGATTCTCATCGGGCAGAAATAACGGTACGGATTTCATGACGATCATTTGAATGAATCGGAACACCGATCCTTTCAGGACGCCATCGGCGGGCCGTAATAGAGAATAACAAGTGGAATCGGTTTTAAGATCGGTAAGAGCGCTGCTGCCTACGGCGCGCGGCAGCGGACTTCTGACAGCGCGCTCGACCCTTCTGTTTGCCAGCGCAGCGATTCTCTCGACCGTTCTATTGTTGCTCCTTATCGTCCTGGTGATCGCTTTCCAGGATCCACTCGATTCGTCGATTTACACGCTGAAAAATTTCCGCCTGCTCTACCTGGAGCCGTTCGTCTATCACACCCTGCTCAATACCGCCGGTTTTACACTGGTGAGCACGGTGACCGCGTTATTCTTCGCGGTGCCGATTGCCTGGTTTGCCGAGCGAACCGATCTGCCGGGGCGGAGCACGATATTTCCGTTGATGATGGCCAGCACGATACTGCCGGGGCTCTTTGGCGCGCTCGGTTGGCTGTTCATGTTCCATCCGCGGATCGGCACGATCAACCGCTGGTTGGTCGATGCCTTGCCGTTCTTCGAAAACGCTCCGATCAATATTCTGTCCATTCCGGGAATGGGGTTTATTTCCGGGCTGGGCATGTCTTCGCTCGCCTTTATTATGTTGGCGGCGACCTTCCGTGCTATGGATCCCGCGCTCGAGGAAAGCGCGCAGGTTCACGGTCTGGGTTTCGTGCACCGGTTTTGGAAAGTCACCCTGCCGTTGATGTGGCCGGGAATACTCGCGGTGGCGATTTATATCTCGACAATTGGACTGGCATCTTTCGACGTGCCGGCAATCATCGGCATGGCCAATCGGATTTTCACCTTCAGCACTTTCGTCTACATCCACGCAAATCCCGAAGACGGTCCACCGAATTTCGGTATTGTCGGCGCCGCCAGCGTGCTCATGATTCTCGTCGCCCTCATCCTCAGCTGGCTCTATGTTCGGGTCATCAAGCAATCTCATAAGTACAGTGTCGTGACGGGAAAAAATTATCGTCCTAGAATCGTTGAGCTTGGTCGCTGGTGGATCGTTGGCTGGGTGTTTATCGCGGCGAAACTTCTGCTCGGCGTCGTGCTGCCGCTCCTGACCTTGATCTGGGCCTCGTTGATTCCCTATTTTCAGCCGTTCTCGATCTCGGCGCTGGATCTGGTTTCTTTGGAAAACTTTTATCGGATCCCGTGGGACCGATTTTGGCAGGCGGCCACAAACACCGCGATACTGACTCTGGTCGTCCCCACTCTACTCGTGCTGATAGGGTTGGTGATCTCGTGGGTCGTCATCCGCTCCGGATCGAAATATGCCGGGCTGATCGATACGGCGGCGTTTATGCCGCACGCGGTTCCGAATCTCATCTTTTCCGTCGCCCTTTTAGTCGTCGCGCTCTTCTGGCTGCCGGAGTTCATTCCGTTTTACAACACGATTTATATTCTCATCGCCAGCTTCGTGATCGCCCGCATCAGCTTCCCGACGCGGGTCTATAACAATGCGCTGCTGCAGATTCACAAAGAGCTCGACGAAGCGGCTTACGTATCCGGACTCGGCACCCTCCGGGTGTTGCGCCATGTGCTGATTCCGCTGCTGCGGCCGGCCACGGTCTACGCATGGATCTGGATGGCGCTGCTGTCCTACCGGGAGCTGACTCTCGCCGCCTTTTTAACCGGACGGGAGAATCAAACTCTGCCCACGCTGATCCTGGGCCTGGTATCGGCCGGGCAGGCCACCATTGCCGCGGCAGTCTCGCTGCTATTGTTTATTTTCATGATTCCGCTGGTAGTTTTATACTTCTTGTTTGGCCGGCGGAGTTTTCAGGTGGGCGATCATTAATCACGAGAAAGAGCGCTGTCACGAATAGCTAATTCATGTTAGAGCGCAATAAACTTGCAAGAGAGGTGAGTTATGGCGAAGATCAGAACGTTTGATCATTGCGGTTTTGTCGTCGAGGATATTCCAAGATCGCATCAGTTCTACAACACGCTTCTTGGCGCGAAGCCCTTGCACATTCAGAATCTCAATACCCAGCGACTATACCAGGGCGGCTTTCCGGTCATGTCGTTCGTCGAAATGGGCGGCCATCGCTTCGAGCTGTGTCTGGCCCAGGAACCGCTGCCGAAAGTCGAAGGCGCCGGCACTATGCCACGCATCGGATTTTCACTGAGTGATGAGATGATGGACGAGATGATGAAACAACTTGATGCAAACAAAATCCCGCACGAGGGCCCGATCGACTATCCTGATCCGGTACCTTTTAAGCGCACGATAAGAGTCTGGGATCCTGACGGCAACACGCTGGAATTCTGTGTGCGGCGATAACGGAGGTTTTCATGATTCAATACCAGGACATCAGCCATCTGGCGATGGAAGTGACCGATCTGGATAGGGCGGAACAGTTTTATGGCAAGGCCTTGGGTATGGAGACGGTCTGCCGCGACAACGGCGAGCTCGGCCAAGGGCGACTGGTGATGAAAAACGCAACCGGCCAGTTGTTGCTTCTCGAAAAAGTAAACAAGCTCTCTCAGCGATCCCGTTTCTGCGGCCCTGACGTGAACAAAGTGCCGGACCCGGGCGAAGGATTCCGTTACAAGGGCGCCCATCTCGCGATGAGCGTCGGCTCGCTTGAGGAATACGACCAGGTCTACAGCAGATTAGAAGATAGCGGCGCTTACCTGGAGGGCGATTTACGCGCGGCGCATCGCAAGCCGGGCGAGAAGAGCGTCTACTTTTACGATCCGTTCGGCAATCGGCTTCAGCTCATTATCCTACCGTTGGCGCAGTCGTGATGGCGCAGGCTACTGAAAGAGACTCATATGCTGCGTTGCACTCGTTCGACTCGCTTCAACGTACTGAAGCGTACGCCTCCGCTCATCGAATTTCGTGCGCCTTGCATCTGAATCTTTTTGAGCAGCCTGCATCCGGGTTTTTCAGCAGCTAAAGCTCGTGTGCCCTGTTAAAAGGGGAAGCCAAGACGCATTTTGCCTGCGACCGCGAGAGACTGTGAGTCGCCCCGCTCAGCCGGCCGCTGCCAGTTTCTTCCGCCATTCGGCTTGTTTGTGCACCGTGGTGGTAACCTCAAATTTACTGTCGAAGAAGTGTTTGGTCGGGTCGATCGGAACTCGCCAGCGCAAT
>JAJONK010000448.1 GCA_021323355.1 Deltaproteobacteria bacterium | reverse complement strand
AGAAGCTCATCATCGCGCAAGACGCTCTGGGTTATCGAAAGGCGAACCGCTAAGCAGCAGATCGTTGATATAGTCGACATGACCCGTACGAGTTCAAAATCGCCGCTGAAAAAAGTATCCCTACAGCCTGGGATCATCTATGGGCCCGTGCAGTCCCGCCGTTTGGGCAGATCCCTCGGCATCAATTTGCTGCCTGCGAAGTACAAACTGTGCTCGTTTAATTGTCTTTACTGCCAATATGGCTGGACAAAGAACGTAACCTTTACGCCGGGCGGTCGACTGAAGGACTTACCATCGCCCGGTGTGGTGGCAACGGCGCTGGAAAGTGCCCTGGCGGAGTTTTCACGCGGCCATAAAGCGATCGATGCCATCTCGATCTGCGGCAACGGCGAGCCAACTCTCTATCCGGCGCTTGCCGAGGTCAACATTGAGATAAAAAAGCTCCGTGACCGTTACCAGCCCGATGCGCGCACCGCGATTCTGTCAAACTCTTCGACCGTTGGAGATCCCGCCGTTCGCGTCGCACTCGAACTGCTCGATCTTAAAATTATGAAATTCGATGCCGGCAGCGAGGAGATGTTTCGCCAGCTCAATCATCCGGCGGCGCCGGTTTACATGGGCGAAATTATCTCCGGGCTGAAAGAACTCAAGAATCTCTTGCTGCAGGCCTGTTTCGTGCAGGGGCGGGTCACCAATGCCGATCCGGATTCGGTTGCGATGTGGCTCGAGAAACTCCGGGAAATTCATCCGCTGGGAGTTCAAGTCTACACGTTGGACCGTGAGCCCGCTGATAAGAGAATCGAAAGAGTCAGTCCCACCACTTTGCGTTGGATCGCTGACGCGGTACGCTGGCGAGCCGGCCTTAAAGTGGAAATATTTTGAGGGGGCAAAACCTTAGTTATGCATGCCTAGCAACCGGAATTGCGGTGACGGGCGTACGCACAAGGTTCCGACGCGCCAGGACTGTGGCCGCTGCTACCCGTCCATATTTGCAAAGTCTGCTCGTGCGTTCATACTCGATCCTCGGCAGCATCGAATAAAGCTAATTCGTTTAACCCCCATGAGCCGTCCCGCAAAATCCGCGGATGTAATGGCTTTGCCCGACGATTAGAACTGCTCGGCTTGATATCCCGGATCAAGGTCAATTTACCGCAGCCCCGTTGGCTTCTCGGCTATCTGATAACTTTGCTCAACTCGCGCAGCCACAGCACCGAGCTGGCGACCGCCAGACAAAATAGCCAATCGCCTGCGCTCAGGCTGACAGTCGAAAACGCCTGCTGCAGAAACGGAATGTAAATCACCGCCACTTGCAACAAGAGCGACAACAGAACAGCTCCCCAAAGCCAATGGTTCGAGAACAGCCCGACGAACGCGCTTTGTTCATCGGAGCGCGCATTGAAGACGTTAAACAGAGAGAAAAACACCAGAGTAGTAAACGCCATCGTCTGAGCGTAACGCATATTACCCGCGCCTTCGATCAGACCACCGGGCAAGCTGGCATCGAGTACGAGCAAGGTCCCGAACGCCATAATCGCGCCGACGAATAAGATGCTCGCCCACATGGCACGAGTAATGATTCCTTCACTTCGCGGGCGGGGCGGCTGGTTCATCAAGCCGGCATCCGCCGGATCGGCGCCCAGCGCCAGCGCGGGCGCGCCATCCGTAACCAGATTGATCCAGAGAATTTGCGTCGCCAGCAGTGGTAGCACCACGCCGCCGCTAGCTTGCCCGGCGAGCCCAATTACGTCCATCAACAGAACGCCGAAAAACATCGTCATCACTTCGCCGATGTTTGACGAAAGCAGGTAACGCAAGAACTTGCGAATATTGGAAAAGATCGCGCGCCCTTCTTCAACTGCGGCGACGATAGTCGCGAAGTTGTCATCCGCCAGAACCATATCGGCCGCTTCTTTGGAGACGTCGGTTCCGGAGATACCCATGGCGACGCCGATATCGGCGGTCTTCAGAGCGGGCGCGTCGTTGACACCGTCACCCGTCATTGCCACGATCATGCCGTCACGTTGCAACGCCTTCACGATCCGCAGTTTGTGTTCCGGGTTGACCCGCGCATAAACCGACACGTCTAAAACGGTGCGATCGAGCGTCTCCTCGGGCATTCTCTCGAGCTCCCCACCGGTTACGGCTTTTTTGTTTTTAGCTATACCGAGTTCTTCGGCAATGACGCCGGCGGTTACGGGATGATCGCCGGTTATCATCATCGGGCGGATCCCTGCCGCTTTGGCGCGGGCGACCGCTTCCCGCGCCTCGGGGCGAGGAGGATCGATCATACCGATCAAGCCCGCGAACACGAGATCTTGTTCAACGCTGTCGTCAACATTATCGGCTACGAACGCAGACGCCGGCAGAGAGCGGAAGGCAACGCCGAGCGTGCGCAGAGCCTCACTGGCGAGCTCTTCATTTCTCTTCAAAATCTCGGCCCGGCGAGATTCACTCAACGGTCTTGTGTCTTCGCCGACGAGCTCACGCGAGCAACGCGCGAGCAACACGTCGGCTGCGCCTTTGGTAAAGACGAGCAAGTGCTCCTGCCGTTGGGCATCGGTGTGTATCGTCGTCATCAACTTGCGCTCGGATGAGAAGGGAACTTCGCCAATGCGTTCGAAGCGCCGGTCAAGCGCTTCATCCTCCAGACCGGCCTTGCGCGCCGCGACCACGAGCGCGCCTTCCGTCGGGTCGCCCTGCACTGCCCAGCGGCCGTTACGCTCTTGCAACTCGGCGTTGTTGGCGCGGTCGCCGACCGCGAGGGCGCGCTCCAACTCGATTCGCAGCGGCCCGTCGATCACTCCCGCCCCGTCCCGGCTCACTTCGCCTGCGGGAGCGTAGCCGGTGCCGCTCAAGGTGACCCGCCCGCTCGCCGTCACTACTGCGCGCACCGTCATCTCGTTTTTTGTCAACGTGCCGGTCTTGTCGGAGGCAATCACGTTGGCCGAACCGAGGGTCTCGACGGCGGCGAGATGGCGCACGATGGCGTTCCGTTTCGCCATGCGCTGAACGCCCAGAGCGAGCACAGCTGTCACCACCGCGGGCAAGCCTTCGGGCACCGCAGCAACCGCAAGCGCCACGCCTAGAATGAGCACGTCAAAGAATGCCGAGAAACCCCTCACATCCTCGATGAGGATAATGGTTGCGATCATCACCACGGCGATGACAACGACGATGATGCCGAGCAGCTTGCCGACGCGGTCCAGTTCCCGTTGCAGCGGGGTAGTGTCTGCCGGTGCTTCTTTGAGCATCCCGGCAATGCGTCCCATCTGGGTCTGCATGCCGGTCGC
>JAJONK010000447.1 GCA_021323355.1 Deltaproteobacteria bacterium | reverse complement strand
ATTACCACCGAACGTCGATGCATGGCTACCCGGCCCGAAGCTTGTGGCTATCTCTTCGCGCGCCAACATCGCGCCCAGAGGCAGGCCTCCTCCGAGAGCCTTAGCCAAGGTCATGATGTCCGGCTTGATAGCAAAATGCTCGTAGCCGAACAGCGTGCCCGTGCGCCCCATCCCGGTCTGAACTTCATCGAAGATGAGCAAGATACCGCGCTGGTCGCAGAGCTCACGCAAGCCTCGCATGTAGGCCTCGTCCGGGACGTTGACGCCGCCCTCAGCCTGAATCGGCTCAACCAATACGGCGGCCGTTTTCTTCTCGTCGATGGCTTCTTCGATGGCAGCCAAATCATTGTAGGGCACCTGGCGAAACCCGCTGGGCAAAGGATCGTAACCCGCGCGGATCTTCTCCTGCCCGGTGGCGGTCAAGGTTGCGAGTGTGCGGCCGTGAAAGGAGTTGTGTGTGGAAAGGATCTCGTACTTACCTCCGAGCTTCTCCAGACCGTAACGTCGAACCAGCTTGATCGCCGCCTCGTTTGCCTCGGCGCCGCTGTTGCAGAAGAAAACCCGCTCGGCAAACGAATGGTGGCAAAGCTCACGCGCCAACTCCGACTGCGGCAGGATGTGGTACAGATTCGAAACGTGCAGCAGCTTTTTCGACTGCTCCCGAATCGCCCGGACGATAGCCGGATGGCAGTGACCCAAATTGTTGACCGCGATTCCAGCCAGAAAGTCGAGGTACTCTTTGCCATCGGCATCCCAGACCCTGGTGCCTTTTCCCCTAACTAAAGCGATTGGGATGCGGGCGTAGGTTCGAGCAACATATTTGTCAGTCAGCGCGGCGATTTCCAAGTTGTTCATTTATTTGCGCACCACCTCAGTCCCAATCCCCTCTTTGGTGAAGATTTCGAGGAGTACCGCGTGTTTGACCCGGCCATCAACGATGTGGGTTTTCCCGACTCCGCCCTTGAGGGCATTGACACAGCATTCGACCTTGGGGATCATTCCAGAGCCGACCACCCCGTCCTGAATCATCTTGCGCGCTTGATTTTCTTTCAGCGTGCTCAATAAGCCGCCCCGCTTGTCTTTGACTCCCTCGACGTCGGTCATCATGATCAGCTTTTCGGCGTGAAGGGCTTCGGCGACTTCGCCGGCCACCAGGTCGGCGTTGATATTGTAGGTCTCGCCCTCCTGCCCGACGCCGACAGGAGCGATAACCGGAATAAATTTGTTCTGGTCCAGGGACTCGATGACCAGCGGGTTGATGCCGATGATCTCACCCACCATGCCGATATCGATGATTTCCGGCGGTGCGCCGTTCGGCGAGGCAACGGTAACATTCATTTTGCGCGCCAGAATCAAACCGCCATCTTTGCCGCTCAAGCCGACGGCCAGGCCGCCATGCCGATTGATAAGGTTGACGATTTCTTTGTTCACCTTGCCGACCAGAACCATTTCGACGATGTCTAAAGTTGCCTGATCGGTGACACGCATGCCGCGCACGTAACGGCTGGTGATTCCCATTTTCTCGAGTACGGTATCGATTTGCGGGCCGCCGCCGTGCACCACAACGGGATTGATGCCAACATACTTCAGCAGCACGATGTCCTGCGCGAAGCTCTGTTTCAGCTCCTCGTTTTCCATCGCGTGGCCGCCGTATTTGATCACGAAAGTCTTGCCGTAAAAACGCTGAATATACGGCAGCGCTTCCATCAACACCTCTGCCTTGCCGATAAAATCGTCCATGCGCCGTTTTAGATCAGAGGATGTAGCGCGAGAGATCTTCGTTCTTCAAGATTGGCGTGAGCCGTTCGCGCACATATTCAGCGTCGATGGCGACTTCTTTGCCGTGCATCTCAGGGGCGGCGAAAGAGACATCATCGAGCAAGCGTTCGAGAATGGTGTGGAGCCGGCGGGCACCGATGTTTTCCATTCGGTCGTTGACATCGGAAGCGATCCTGGCAATTTCTTCGATCGCTCCGGCGCCGAACTTCAAGTGAACTCCCTCTGTTTCGAGCAGGGCTTCGTATTGTTTGATCAGCGCGTTCTTGGGTTCGGTTAAGATCCGAATGAAATCTTCCTTACCCAAAGAACTAAGCTCTACACGAATCGGAAATCGGCCTTGGAATTCGGGAATCAAATCAGAAGGCTTTGCGGTATGAAACGCTCCTGAAGCGACAAACAAGATATGATCGGTCTTGACCATGCCGTATTTGGTGTTGACTGTCGAACCTTCAACGATCGGCAGCAAATCACGTTGCACGCCTTGGCGGGAAACATCCGGACCTTGGCTGGCTTCGCGGCCGGCAATTTTGTCGATTTCGTCGAGGAAGACAATTCCAGACTGCTCCACCCGGCGCACCGCTTCGCTTGTCACCTTGTCCATATCGACCAATTTTCCCGCTTCTTCCTGAGTAAGAATTTCTAAGGCTTCGGGAATTTTAACCGTTTTCTTTTTGGTTTTCTTCGGCATCAGGTTGGAAAACATTTCTTTCAAGTTGAATTCCATGCCTTCCATGCCTTGAGGCGTCAGCACTTCGATCATCGGCATCGCTGACTGGGTGACCTCAATGTCTACGAAGCGCTCGTCCATTTTGCCTTCGCGAAGCATTTTCTTCAGCTTCTCGCGTGTGCCCTGCACTCGGGCGCTATCAATTGCCTCGCTATCCATGCCCGCACCCGATCCGCCGGGCAATAGCAAATCCAAAACGCGCTCTTCGGCAACCTCATGGGCTTTGATTTCAACCTTCTGCTTCTCTTCTTCTTTCACCATGTTGACGGCAAGATCAGTGAGATCGCGGATGATCGACTCGACGTCGCGGCCGACGTAGCCGACTTCAGTGAATTTGGAAGCTTCGACCTTGATGAACGGCGCCTGTGCGAGCTTGGCAAGCCGGCGCGAGATTTCGGTTTTGCCGACCCCGGTAGGGCCAATCATGATGATATTCTTAGGTACGATCTCTTCGCGCAGATCTTCTGAAACCTGCTGACGTCGCCAGCGGTTGCGCAGCGCGATAGCCACCGCGCGTTTGGCGTCTCTTTGTCCGACAATGTAACGATCGAGCTCAGAAACTATTTCCCGAGGCGTCATCACCGGCGCAGGGTAAGAATCCGACGAATCCGGCAAGGCTATGATCGGTTCATGCTTCATTAGAATACGTAACTCCTAGCAACTTCAAAGACAAAAGCAAATACTCTTTTATTGCGGAAACCTACGGTTTCCTGCGTCTATCGAAGCGGCTCACGTTTACGCCAGCTCTTCAAACGTAAGCTGCTCGTTTGTATAGACGCAGAGACTGGCGGC
>JAJONK010000446.1 GCA_021323355.1 Deltaproteobacteria bacterium | reverse complement strand
CCATCGCGGGTTTGCCAAAAGCTGCGAGAACGTGACCTGGACTCAGGTGATTCCTTATACAGACCGGCTGAACTATGCGTCGCCGTTAATCAACAATGTCGGTTATGCCCTGGCGGTAGAAAAGCTGATCGGCGTCGAGACGCCGCCGCGCTGTCAGTATATTCGCGTAATCGTCAGTGAGCTGTCGCGTATCTTCGATCATCTTACCTGCTGTGGCATGTGTTGCTCCGAGCTTGGGGCGATCACCGTCGGCTTCTACATGATCGAAGCCCGCGAAATGATAACGCGAATAGTTGAGGCCCTCACCGGGGCCCGTTTAACGGTCACTTACGTCCGCGTTGGCGGGGTCAAACACGATTTGCCTGTGGATTTTGCCGAAAGGGTCGAGCGCACCTTTAAGATCATTCGCAAGCTGTTGGAGGATTGCGACGGACTCCTGTCGCGCAACCGTATCTTTATCGATCGGATGTCCAATATAGGTGTGATTTCGCGGCAGACCGCCATCAGCTATAGCCTCACCGGTCCCATCTTGCGCGCCACCGGCGTCAACTATGATGTCCGGAAAACCAATCCGTATCTGGTTTACGATCAGCTCGATTTTACGGTGCCGCTGGGAACCAAGGGCGACAACTATGATCGGTTCGTGTGCCGCATTCAGGAAATCGAACAGAGCATGAAGATCGTCGAGCAGGCGCTGAAGAATCTACCAGTCGGACCGGTATGGATTGAAGATCCCCGTTTCGTGCTGCCGGAGAAAGAAAAGGTTTACAACAGCATCGAAGGATTGATGCACCATTTTAAGATCATCATGGAAGGAATAAAGGTGCCGCCGGGTGAAACGTACTTCGCGGTGGAGGGCGGTAACGGGGAATTGGGTTTTTATCTTGTCAGCGATGGCGCCGGGCGCCCCTATCGGGTGCGCGTGCGGCCGCCCTGTTTTCTGGCTATGGGCGCTTTTCATGAGATGATCAAGGGCTACATGATAGCCGACATCGTGCCGACTTTCGGCATGGTTAATATGATCGGTGGGGAATGTGACCGGTAGAGTCAAAGTAGAATCGTGTCATCGCGATCTTTCGCGGAAAATGGTCAATATGATCGGTGGAGAATGTGACCGGTAGCAGTTGCTGAAAAAGACTCATGTGCTTGGTTGCGCTCGTTCGCCTCGCTTCAACGTACTGAAGCGTACGCCTCAGCTCATCGAACTTCGCGCGCCTAGCCTCTGAAATCTTTTTGAGCAGCCTGCTAGCAGACTTTTTTTCAGACAGCGCGTTAGCAGTTGTTGTTTAACGGAGAAGAATAACGCATGGCAGTGGAATTTTCGCCGGCAACGCTCGAAAAATTTCACGAGACGGTGAGCCGCTACCCAAAGAAAGAGGCGGCAATGCTTCCGGTCTTGTATCTTGCCCAGCAGGAATTCGGCTATCTGGGTCCGGAAGCGATTGACTACGTTGCCAAGCTGATGGGCCAATCGCCGGCGCGGGTGCACGGGGTGGTGAGCTTCTATACCATGTACAACATGAAGCCCATCGGCCGGCACCATATTCAAGTATGCCGCACACTGTCGTGCGCCCTCGGTGGGGCGGAGAAAATCACTGGCTTCATCAAGAAGAAATTGGCTATCGAACTCGGACAGACGACGGCTGACGGGCGATTCACGTTATCGGAAGTGGAATGCCTGGCCTCCTGTGGTACCGCACCGATGATGCAAATCAACGATGATTATTACGAAAACTTGAACGAAGAAAGAGTAACCGAAATCCTCGATTCTTTGAAATAACTTTATCTCTGAGAGAAATGGAAAAAATTCTGCTTCGTAACATCGATGCCGCCGATTCGCACACCTTGGCGGCCTATCAAGCCCGCGGCGGTTATCGCGCCTGGGAAAAGGTCGTCCGAAGCATGAAGCCGGAGCAACTGATCGACGAAGTGAAGGCATCAGGGCTCAGAGGCCGGGGCGGCGCCGGATTTCCCACCGGCATGAAGTGGAGCTTCGTCCCCAAAGACAATCCCAAACCCAAGTATCTGGTTTGTAACGCCGACGAAAGCGAACCCGGCACATTCAAGGATCGGTTGCTGATCGAGAAAGATCCACACGCCATCATCGAAGGAACGCTGATCGCAGCGTTCGGAATTCAGTCGCATACCGCGTTCATTTACATTCGCGGCGAAATGGCGTTTGGCACTCGAGTGCTGGAACAGGCAGCAGAAGAGGTCAAGCGCGCCGGTTTCACCGGCAAGAATATCTTCGGCTCGGGCTACGACTTGGATTTGATTGTTCATCGTGGCGCCGGCGCTTATATCTGTGGCGAAGAAACAGCTTTGCTTTCATCGCTCGAAGGCGGGCGCGGCTGGCCCAAGGTTAAACCGCCGTTCCCGGCAACCCATGGCCTGTTTGGCTGTCCGACCGTGGTCAATAACGTCGAGACACTAGCGGCGCTGCCGTGGATTGTCGATCATGGCGCGGGCGCATATGCGGCGATGGGCACCGAGAAGAGCAAAGGCACGAAACTCTTTAGCGTCAGCGGGCACATCAGCAAGCCGGGCGTTTACGAAGTCGAGATGGGATATCCGTTCAAGAAGTTTCTTGAAGAGGATTGCGGCGGAGTTCCCAACGGGAGAAAACTTAAAGGGGTGATTCCGGGCGGCGGTTCGATGCCGGTTTTGCGGCCGGAAGAGATCGAAAACGTGAATCTCGACTATGAGTCGGTTCAGGCGGCAGGCAGTTTGCTCGGCTCCGGCGGTGTCATCGTCATGGACGACTCCACTTGCATGGTCCGTGCAGCGTGGAACATTTCACGTTTCTATGCTCATGAATCGTGCGGCCAGTGCAGCCCTTGCCGCGAGGGTTGCCACTGGATGGAAAAAATCTTCCGGCGCATCGAGCACGGCCAGGGCGACAAAGGCGATATGGATCTCATTCTCAACGTCAGCGGCAACATCATGGGTAATACGATCTGTCCGTTCGGCGATGCCGCCGCCATGCCGGCCGCAGCCTTTATAAAAAAATATCGGGATGAATTTGAGCAGCACATTGTCGATAGAGGCTGCACCGTAAGAAACGTTCAAGGAAGCGTTGGAACTGTTAGTGTTACTCCAATGCTCCACCAAGCTTAAGGCGAAGTTTACCTACATGGATCCAGTGAAACTTATTATCGACGGCCAAGAGATTAACACCGTCAAAGGCAAGACCGTGAGGCGGCCGAGGCGGGGATTGCGATCCCGCATTACTGCTATCATCCCAAGCTTTCGATCGCCGGCAATTGCCGCATGTGTTTGATCGAAATCGAGAAGATGCCCAAGCTGCAGATCGCCTGCAACACCCAAGTGACCGAGGGCATGACGGTGTTGACCCAGAGCCCCAAGGTAATATCGGTCCGCAAGGCGGTGATGGAATTTCTTCTGATCAATCATCCGATCGATTGCCCGATATGCGATCAGGCGGGTGAGTGCTGGCTGCAGGACTATTACATGAAGCATGACCTGCAGGACAGCCGGTTCAAGGAGCGAAAGGAGCGTGACCGCAAACGCGAGATTTTTGGTCCCAATGTCGTTTTCGATGGCGAGCGTTGCATCAAATGCACGCGCTGCGTGCGCTTTCTTGACGAAATCACCCATACCGGGGAACTGACCGTCGATAATCGCAGCGATGATTCGACGATCGCGCTATTTCCCGGCGCGGTTCTCGACAACCCGCTGTCAGCCAATGTGGTGGATATCTGTCCCGTTGGTGCGCTTACCGATCGTGATTTCCGTTTCAAGGTCAGGGTCTGGTATCTGCAGAAAACCCCCTCGATTTGTCCTGGGTGCAGCACCGGCTGCAATATCAGCGTTGAACATTATCAGAATCGCATTGCTCGTTTTAAGCCACGGATTAATGAAGCGGTAAACAGCCACTGGCTGTGCGATGAGGGCCGATACTGTTTCTACGATTTGACCGGCGGCGAGCGTTTGACTACACCCATGATTCGTCAGGAGGGCGGGCTGGTTCCGACCACCTGGGAGATAGCCCTGCGCGCGGTGGTCAGCGGCCTGCGCTCGGCGGGTTCGCTGGCGGGAATACTTTCCGGCAGAAACACCAATGAAGAAGCCTTTTTATTCGCCAAGCTGATGAAGAAGCTTTCACCCGCTGCGGATCTGGAAGTGTTCTATCAAGAGCGCGAGCTGACCGAAGTGGAACAGATCCTTGTGAGCCCGGATCGTTCGCCTAATTTCCGCGGCGCCGCCGAGATGGGCGTCAGCTCCAATGGCGGCTTCGAGCCTTTGATGCAGAAGCTGGCCGCGGGAAATTATGGCGGCGCCTACGTAGTCGGCGAAGATCTCACGGCCGCAAACGACAATCAATCGGAGCTGCGCGCCTTCGGCAAATTATCTTTTCTGGTGGTGCAGGATATCCGCCTGACGGAAACCGCCAAGGCCGCCCATGTGGTTTTGCCTTCAACCCACTTCGGTGAAAAAGAAGGAACTTACACCAATCGGAAAGGGCGCGTGCAAAAGCTTAATGCCGCGCTGGTCGCGCCGGAAGGTGCGCTGCAAGATTGCGAAATCTTCATCCGCTTGCTGGAGGCGGCCGGTGAGAGAACGTCTTACTCGACAGCAGAAGAGATCTTTCAGGCCTTGTCACAGGAAATTCCCTCCTATCGAGGACTCAATTACGATGTCATCGGCGATCAGGGGATTCAGCTGGGGAGTGGTGGTGCGGACCCGTCATGATCGTTGATATCGGCATCGTCGCGATCAAAGCCTTCCTGGTGCTTTTCATGGTCCTCAATCTGGCCGGAGTGCTCGGTTGGGTTGAGCGCAAGGGCAGCGCGCTCATCCAAGATCGCATCGGCGCTAATCGGGCATCCATATTCGGCTTTGCCGGTATGGGGCTGATCAATACCCTGGTTGCCGACCCGCTAAAATTTCTAACCAAAGAGGACTTCATACCGCCGGCTGGCGACCGGTTCCTGCATACCCTTGCGCCGTGCCTGGCTTTATTCCCTGCTCTAGTAACTTTTGCGGTCATCCCCTTCGGCGATGTTCTTCAGATTGGCGAGCGGGTGATCAATCTTCAGGTTGCCGATCTCAACGTCGGCATCCTTTATATCTTTGCCATGACCTCTTTGGGCGTTTACGGTCTTGTGATCGGCGCCTGGGCATCGAACAACAAATTCTCTCTCTTGGGCGGTGTCCGCGGTTC
>JAJONK010000445.1 GCA_021323355.1 Deltaproteobacteria bacterium | reverse complement strand
CTTTTTATCGCCGCTTGGGCTGAAGATTTTACCTACGTCGGCGCCGGCACATTGATTGTCCTGGCGGTGCTCGCGGTCCTTACCTATGCCGTCGACTTCTGGGCAACTATGTTCGGCGCCAAGAAATTCGGCGCGTCCAAGCGCGCCGTCATCGGCGCACTGATCGGCGCGGTAGTCGGCCTGTTTCTTGGTCTTCCGGGTGTTATCTTCGGTCCCTTCATCGGCGCGGTCATTGGCGAGCTTTCGGCTCAACGCGGCCTTCAAGACGCTGCCCGTGCCGGCTTCGGCGCTACGATCGGTCTGGCAATTGGCGTCGCCGTCAAGATGGCCGTGGCATTCTCGATGATCGGAATCTTTATCTTCGCTCGATTTCTTTAACGTTCGAAAACCCAAATCGGCAATCGCTAAATCACTTAGGAAACAAGCACGACCGCGGCTGTTGCGCGTGTAACTGTCGAGATACTATGTTGATGCGATGGATGTGAAAGGAGACTCGGGAGAATGCGCACGCTAAGAACGTCTTTGATAGTGATAACCTGGGTGCTGCTTTCAAATTACGAAGCTATTTCCATCACCATCGCCACAGGTTCCGAAGAAATTCATGTGATCACGTTGGCGGGCGATAGCGAAACCTATGCTGTTCCATCCGTAATCATGACTCGAGCGCGGTGATCGCGACTACGTCGCGACTTTGCAGAAACTGCTCATAGCCATTCTGTTGAACAAAGAGACTCTGGACTCAACCGGACATCCGAAATGGAAGAGCTCGTTTATTCGTTCAATTGTAGGTAATGCCGGTTATCGTCCCGCCGTGGATGGTCTGCAGATCTTTAATGTTTTAGAGGGCAGTGGCTACCGTATCATCAAAAAGTAAAGCACGTGCAAGCGACTGCAATCGAAATTGCCGCCGGATGAGCCAATAGCCGTTCTATCCGACAAAAATCTTGTAAACGACTGGAGATGCGCCTCACTGATCGTCGCGATGAACAGTGTCGGGCGAAAAGGCCGGCAGGCAAACTGCAATGTACTCCGCGCCCGCGGCATCGGGCGTGCTATAGCGCACCCACTCACCGGCATTTACGATAATGGCTTGCCCGGCGGAAACCTGATGAACAGCATCGCGGGTCTCCACTTGCAGTTGACCGCGCAAGACGACGGTGAACTCGTCAAACTCCGGCGTCTGACCCTGCTCACGCCACCCTGACGGGCTGGTCATCTTGGCAATGCTGAGTTTGGACGTTGCAGAATTCACCCGGCCGATAAATTCTTCGATAATCTTGGGCGGCTGCCCTGCCGCCGGGATAACTGTCGATGCTGCAAAGAGTCTTGCCATGGTAAAAAACTACATGCAAAAATCGACAAGCGCAATTGAGTTGATGCGGCGCAGTTTTGCCCGCTTGCTCCGGTGGGATCACAGCGGCCGGTTTACTAGCGCGTTGATCTCGGACCAACTTCTGCGCGAAACGCCGGCGCGTCAACAGGCGGAGTCGATCCTGAACAAACGCGGAAGAGTCAAAACGGCGACGAGTGATCGATGGACAATGTAGGGCAATTTGCTTTGGTGTCGCTGACGTCGCTCCTGTTTATCGTCGATCCGATTGCGGTAGTGCCGGCTTACCTGGTTATCACTAATGATGAGGCAGCCGAAGACCAGCGCCGCACTGCTAAACGGGCCTGCATCGTTATGACGATTCTGCTGATATTTTTTGCCGCGACGGGTAATTTGCTGTTCCGCGCATTTGCAATCACGCTGCCGGCGTTTAGAACCGCCGGTGGATTAATTCTCTGGTATGTTGCCATGGACATGCTGCGTGGCGAGCGGCGCACCCAAGGAGGACAAGAAGAAGTACTCGAGGGCCAGACCAAGGAAGACGTAGCCATCACGCCGCTTGCGATTCCGATGCTCGCCGGCCCAGGCGCAATTTCGACAGTCATTGTACTTTCGTCCCAAGCACGAGGTCTGGTCGAGTTGGGAGTCGTCTACGGCTCGGTGGTCGTGACAGGGCTGGTTTCGTATTTTGTCTTGCGGCTCGGCGAAGTGCTGCTGAGGCGGCTTGGCAAGACTGGAATCAGAGTTTTGACTCGAATCATGGGATTGATCTTGGCCGCCGTGGCGGTTCAGTTTGTTTTGAGCGGAATCAAGGAGGCTTTCGGCATTTGATGCGCCGACTTTTTAGTCTAGGAGGGTGCTTGCCGCCCGCAAACATCGAGTATGCCGATGAACCGGTTACTCGAGCAGGACGTTAGCTTATTACCCCGTTCGATTACGACGACGAGAGGAGAAAGAGACCCATGGAGTGGATATTTGACCCGCAGGCATGGATTGCCTTCGCCACGCTGCTCGCGCTAGAGATCGTTCTTGGCATCGACAATGTCGTTTTTATTTCCATCCTCGCTGGAAAACTACCCGCCTCTCAGCAAGCCAAAGCCCGTTATGTTGGCCTTGGTTTGGCCATGGTGATGCGCATTATTCTGCTTTTTTCTATCTCCTGGGTCATCGGTCTGACGGCGCCGCTCTTTACTGTCTTTCAACAAGAAATTTCCGGGCGCGACATCATCTTGCTGGTCGGCGGCCTTTTTCTCATCGCAAAAAGCACGCATGAAATTCACCAGCGGCTCGAAGGCGAGGAAGAACACGCCTCTGCGGCGGCAGCGGCGACTTTTACCAGTGTGATCA
Organism: Deltaproteobacteria bacterium; assembly: GCA_021323355.1. Taxonomy (GTDB): domain Bacteria; phylum Desulfobacterota; class Binatia; order UBA9968; family UBA9968; genus WHTF01. The sequence goes on along the minus strand of JAJONK010000445.1, from coordinate 626 downwards.
TTCAGATACTTCTGCTCGATATCGTTTTCTCTCTGGATTCGGTCATCACCGCAGTTGGCATGGTCGACGATATCAGCATCATGATTTCCGCCGTGGTTATTGCGGTGTTTTTCATGATGGCATTCGCCGGTGCCATTGGCCGCTTCGTAGAACGGCATCCAACGGTGAAAATGTTGGCGCTGAGCTTTTTACTATTGATCGGCATGACTCTCATCGCCGAAGGTTTCGATCAACATATATCGAAGGGTTACATCTACTCCGCCATGGCGTTCTCGGTATTTGTAGAAATACTCAATCTCAACGCCAAAAAAACCAAAGCCGCGCCGGTGAAGCTGCGCCAACGCTATGCGGAATAATGAGCGGGATTATGGAACATGGCTACAGACCCTGCGATGCCGGTTTTGCCTGAGCTATAGCAGACGGTCGTCACGTCTACATTGCAAGAAACCATGCTGCCCAGAATCTGTGATAGACGTCATTTCTCCCGGTCCCCAGAGGATCTCAGCGTGATCCATGTTTGAGTCGCTAGCGAGCCTTCTCTACGGCTTTAACATCGCTCTGCAGCCTCAAAACCTTCTTTATTGCTTCATCGGCGTCACCATGGGAACTCTAGTCGGAGTTCTGCC
>JAJONK010000444.1 GCA_021323355.1 Deltaproteobacteria bacterium | reverse complement strand
CGAATATGTCACGGAGATGACTTTGTCGTTCAGCCTTGGAAGGCACACCGAGCACAGTGAAAGGAAGCTTCGAGTAGAGGAAATGACCCATTAGCTCAATAGTCTCCCAATAGTTCACGAATCTGTTAAGGCCAGAACCAAGACAATTGCCGCTCGCATGCCATGAAAGAGCCCGACGTAGTACGCCAGCCCACTCAGCATTAGAAAGAGATCGGATTGACTCAAATAGAGGAAGCAGATCTTTTTCAACAAACAGGTCGTTAACAACAGATCCATTGTGAGAATGAGGGTCGCGCGATAGTGGAAGACAGCGCCAGTCAATCGATTCGGACACCTCACTTAGCGGTGGTTGCACATTAAGGGCTCGGACCTGGAGATACCGCGCCGGAAGCCACGACAAGGAAGTGCCAGTTAAAAATGATGCAAGGTTCGACGCCAACGCAATGTCGCTAACTGCGCTCTTTAGGACATCCCGCGAGCCAATCTCGTCGGCCTGATCGATCGTAACTCTAAGTCCGCCCCAAACATCGTTGAGGTTCAGATTAAGCTGCATGTGCAAACGGACCGGTTTCGCAGCGATATGCCTTCCTTCTGGATCGTAGTGGTCCGACTGCAGCCAGACTGCTCCGCTCGGTGACGTGATACGTTGGCGTGATTCGGATTCCCAAGCCAGAGCCCCCCGAAGAATAAACGCGACGAATCCATTTCTTTGGATTTCCGCGGCATGCGGCCAGTAAGAATTAATCACATGGTCTTTAGTAAGACGATGCATCGCCTGTGTACGGCGAACGTATTCCTCAAATTGTTTGTCTGGTTCCATCCGAGCCTAATTGTGATTAAAGTGACCTACAGGCCTTTATGCCAAAGCAGTTCGCTAGAAAACCTGGAGCGGCACGGCTGGGTGTCATTCTTCACTGCGCGGGTCCGATAAGGCACCTTCCGCTTCTACCTTTACGCGGTGAGTGGCTAGGACTGTCCTCCACTGCGCGCATCGGACGAGCACAGTTTCATCGTGCGCGTTCTGCGAGCAAGGAGGACGGCCTTGGCCACTCACTCACACTCCCGCTTCTTTCAGCACCTGCCCCGTGTAGGACCGTTTCGATTTGGCGATCTCGGCCGGCGGACCTTCCACCACGATCTCACCGCCCCGATCGCCGCCTTCCGGCCCGAGGTCGATGATCCAATCCGCGTTGCGAATCACGTCGAGATTGTGTTCGATGACGAGGACGGTGTTGCCGGTTTCGACCAAACGATCCAGCACATCGAGCAGGCGCTGGATGTCGGCGAAGTGCAGGCCGGTAGTAGGTTCATCCAGAATATACATGGTGCGGCCGGTGGGACGCTTGGAGAGTTCGCGCGACAGCTTCACCCGCTGAGCTTCGCCGCCGGACAGGGTGGTGGCTGATTGTCCCAGCTTGACGTAATGGAGCCCCACATCGTGCAACGTTTGCAATTTCGTCTTGATGTAGGGAATGTTCTCGAAAAATTCCAGCGCCTCGTCCACCGTCATGTCTAGGATGTCCGCGATGCTGCGTCCCTTGTACTGAATCTCCAAGGTTTCACGATTGTAACGTTGGCCCTTGCAAACCTCGCAGGTCACGTAGACGTCCGGCAGGAAGTGCATTTCGATCTTGATGAGCCCGTCGCCCTGGCAGGCTTCGCAACGCCCGCCTTTGACATTGAAGCTGTAGCGTCCCGGCTTGTAACCTCGGACGCGGGACTCCGGCAGATTTGAAAACAAATCGCGGATGAACGTGAAGAGGCCGGTGTAGGTCGCCGGATTCGAGCGTGGCGTGCGCCCGATCGGTGATTGGTCGATGTCGATGATTTTATCCAGCGCCTCGACGCCCTTCAGTTCCTTACATCCATCGATCTTGGGCTTCTTGTGATAGAGCAGTTGCGAGAGCGAATGGAACAGCACTTCGAGCACCAGAGTGCTCTTGCCGGAGCCGGATACGCCGGTCACGCAGGTCAACAGGCCCAGCGGGATGTTGACGGTCAGTCCCTTGAGATTGTGCTTCTTCGCGCCCACGATCGTGATGAAGCCTTTAGCCTTACGCGTTCGCTGAGGAAGCGAGACCATTTGCTCGCCGCGCAAATATTTTCCGGTCAGCGAATCGGGATTCGCCATGACCTGCTTCGGGGTCCCCTGTGCGATGATCCTGCCGCCGTGCGTGCCGGCTCCCGGTCCCAAGTCGAGAATGTAGTCGGCTGCCTGCATCGTTTCCGCATCATGCTCGACCACGACGACTGTGTTGCCGAGATCACGGAGTCGAAGCAAGGTTTGGAGCAGACGACGATTGTCCCGTTGATGAAGGCCGATCGACGGCTCGTCCAGGATATAGAGCACGCCGACCAAACCCGACCCGATCTGAGTCGCCAGGCGAATGCGCTGCCCTTCGCCCCCCGACAGCGTGGCAGCCGGACGATCGAGCGTCAGATAGTCCAATCCGACATTGACCAGAAATCCGAGCCGCTCGCGAATCTCCTTGAGGATGCGATGGGCGATGACCAATTCGCGTTCGCTGAACTTAAGGCCGGCAAAAAAATCTGCCGCTGCGCGCACGGAGAGTTTCGTGACTTCGGCGATCGATTTTCTGGAGATTTTGACGGAGAGGCTTTCGGGCTTGAGCCGCGCTCCCTGACAAGTCGGACATAGCTCCAGCAATGTAAAGTCTTCGTCCTCGGAAGCGCCCGGCGTCATGGCATAGCCGATTCCATCGCAGGCGGGACAGGCGCCATGGGGACTATTGAAAGAAAAGACGCGCGGCGTGATCTCGGGGTAGCTCACCCCGCACTTGATGCAAGCCAGCTTTTCACTATAGAGATGAACTTTGCCCGTCTCGGACAATATCCCGACCAATCCCCCGGCCAGCTTCAACGAGGTTTCGACGGAATCCGCCACGCGCCTCATCAGCGCGTCACCCGGCTTCATCACCAGCCGATCGACGACGATCTCGATGCTATGTTTTTTCTGCTTGTCGAGTACGATGTCGTCGTCGAGATCGATCAGCTCTCCGTCGATGCGCGCCCGCACATACCCGGCCTTCCGCATCTCCAATAGTTCTTTCCGATACTCTCCCTTTCGCCCGCGCACGATCGGCGACAGAATTTGGAATTTTGACCCCGCCGGCAACTCGCAGATGGCATCCACCATCTGCTGGACCGTCTGCGCGGTAATTTCCTGACCGCATTGGAAGCAAAAGGGCCGGCCGACGCGCGCAAAGAGCAGTCGCAGATAATCATAGATCTCGGTCACCGTCCCGACCGTGGAGCGGGGATTGTGACTGGTGCTCTTCTGTTCGATGGA
>JAJONK010000443.1 GCA_021323355.1 Deltaproteobacteria bacterium | reverse complement strand
CTGTCCCGGAATATGTTTGCCGAAGTGGCGCGCCAAGGTGCGTGTGTAGGTGTCGAAGCCGCCGCCGGCCGAAGTGCCGACGATGATGCGGACGGTTTTCCCCTGATAAAAGGAGTCTTGAGCGAACGTCGCTGCCGGAGCGTTTAGCAGGACACAAATCATGATCAGACCTAACCATCGGAATGGCAACTCCATGCTCGCCTCCTGTCACCGTCAAGCTGCGCGGAATCTAAGGAAAACAAAACTTTGTGTCAAGCTCATTGTTCTTCACAGGATGAACAGTTCGGTACTGCGAGTGATGAGTTGAACACCGAAGCGCGGGTGCGCTCGGAGTGACTTACCGCACCGATCATCAGAAATGTCGAGCTTCGCTTAACAGGACGAGCCCATTTCGAACCGCTCGGGAATCCGTCGTTTGACAGGGTAGTCGTACCGCTGTAAATTTTCATAAACATGTTTGGTAGGGCAGCGAGCGATCAAATGGAATCCGCACGAGACGGGGGCATGATTAAGCCCATCGCGCTTTCGGCAACTCACATGGAATGCCGCGATTTGCATGAATCCATGGCCGTGCTGACCGATCTTCTGGCCTTTGAAAAAGTTGCCGAGAAGCCGGGTGAAGCGATATTGAAGCATCCGAACACGCATTGGCTGTTGGTGGTTCATGAGGCTGGCCCGGATGCGCCGACCAAGCAGATGCATAATCATTGGGGTGTGCGCGTGGCGACGACTGAAGAGGTGGACAGGGCCTATGAGTATCTGAACGCGCACAAGGCCGAGTACAAACTCGGCGCTATCGGCAGGCCGCTGTGGAATCACGGCTCGTACTCCTGCTACTTCGTTGAGCCAGGAACCAACGGCTGGGAAATCGAGTCCTATGAAGCGGTCAACCGGAAAGAATCGGCCAAAGCAAAAGCAGGCGGGGTGCGCGGGCCGCACTGGACGAGTCACTTCCCGGAAGAGCGCTTCCCCGGGCGCGGCTATGTGCCTCAGGGATTTACCCACGGTACCCTGGTTGCCCGTGACATGAACGTCAATCGTAAATTTTATACCGAAGTGTTGGGACTGGAAGTTCATCAAGCCAACGACCATGTGATCTACGTTAAACATCCAAATACTAAAACATACATCGTTTGTGCCGAGCGCAAGGAGTTCAAAGTTTTCTCGCCGAACTTTCGCAATACTTTGACCGTTGAATCGAACGAAACGGTCAAAGAGGCATATCGTCTGTTCTCGGAAGAGGGAGACAGTCTAGGTGTCACTGAGTTGTTCCCGATCAATGAGAACGGCTCGTCGAATTCCTTCTTTTTTCGGGACCCCGGCACTAACTGCTGGGAAATTACCTCACACCCTTAGCTTATGATCGAAAAACCATTGGAGCAAATGGGGCTGCGCGAGCTTCGCGACATCGCCCGCCGGACCATGCCGGCCGAGGCTTGGCATCATTTCGACGGCGCCGCCGAAACCAAGGCGACGTTTCATCGAAATCCGCGTGCCTTCCGTCAATACATGTTTCGACAAAGGATTTTCCACGACATTACCGATCCGGACATTGGAATCGAGCTCTTCAGCCACAAGCTGCCGATCCCGGCGATTACCGCGCCGGTGGGTAGCTTCAGTCTGATTGGCAAAGATGCAGAACGGGAAGTCGCCGAGGGCACCGATCGGGTGGGCGCCATGATGTTTGTCAGCCAGGCGGCTAAATTCAATCCGCGGGATTGGCGCAACGCATCGAAGTCGCCGTTTGTCTTCATGGCATACATGAACCGCGGCCGAGAAGAAGTAGCTGAATACGCCAAGCTCGCTCAGGACCTCGGCTTTGCTGCCGCGGGCATAACGATGGATACGGTGCGACCGGTTAAGATCGGCGATGAAGTGCCGTTGTCAACCAAGGACGGTAAGCCGAGGAAGGGACACAAGTCTTCGCCTAAAGACATCGAGTGGCTCAAGCAACAAGTGTCATTACCAGTGGTGGTCAAGGGCATTATGAGCGCGGAGGATGCTCATGACGCGGTAAACGCTGGCGCCGATGCGCTGGTCGTTTCCAATCACGGTGGCAGAATTTTGGATTTTAATCGCGCTGCATTGGAGGTGTTGCCTGAAGTAGTTGCCGCGGTTGGCGCCCAGGTGCCGGTGCTGCTCGACAGCGGAATTCGCAGCGGTGGCGACATTGTTAAAGCCATCGCTTTGGGCGCGAAAGCGGTCCTGGTCGGACGTCCCGTAGCCTGGGGTGTCGGCGCTTTCGGCGCCCGCGGCGTCGAGCGGGTTTTCGCAATCCTAGCAGAAGAAATGCAGCGGGTTCTGACGATGACCGGCGTCGCCTGTGTTGCTGACGTGAGCCAATCGATATTGCTTTGCGATGATCTGGGCGGCAGGTGGAGGCGATGATTTGGCTATTTTGGGCGGTCCTTCTTGTGATCGCAGTTTGGCTGATTTGGACTTACAACGGCTTGGTGGCGCTGCGGCATCAGATCGAGAATGCCTGGAAGCAGATCGATGTGCAGCTTAAACGGCGTTATGACTTGATTCCGAATCTTGTCGAAACCGTCAAGGGCTACATGCAACACGAGCAGGATACCTTGCAAAAAGTCATCGATGCGCGAAGCAGAGCCATGGCCTCGACCGGAGTTAAAGAAAATGCTGAAGCACAAACTGCGTTAACCCAGTCACTGGGGCAAATTTTCGCGCTGATGGAAAATTATCCGGATCTGAAAGCGAACCAGAACGTCCTCCGCCTTCAGGAAGAATTGACCACCACTGAAAACCAAATTGCCTTTGCTCGGCAATACTATAACGATCTGGTCATGCGTTATAACATGAAACAGGAAGTGTTTCCGTCCAACGTTATTGCCGGCTTCTTCCGCTTCCAGCCGAGCGAATTCTTCTCCGTTCCCGAAACGGAACGAGCGGTGCCGCGCGTGAGCCTTAAACTCTCCCTCCTCTTTTAGGCCGGCAAACTGGATATCCTCAAGTCGCGAGATTTCGCTGAACGTCAAGCCCGCAATCGCCGGATCAGCGCGTTCATCGTGTTTTGCTTTTTGTTATTCTTTTTTCTCATAGGGCTGTCTATCGATTACCTCTACTTGGACGCGTTTACTGCGCGCGGGCCTTCGGTTGCCGTTAGACATCCAAATACCCGAGCATCGCGAACTGCACAATGTGGTCACAGAGATGGCGCTAGCGTCGGGCTGCCGGATGCCGAAAGTCTATGTCACGTACGATCCCGCGCCCAACGCATTTGCCACCGGGCGAGATCAAGAATCGGCGGCGATTTGCGTCACCACCGGTCTGTTGACCTTGCTCGGCCGCGAGGAAACTCAAGGCGTGGTGGCCCATGAAATGGCGCATATCAAAAACAATGACACCTGATCAGCGTCCTTCTCGGTGGTGTGGTTCTGCTCTCCGACTGGGCACAGCGCTCGATCTTTGGCGCACGACCTCTACGGCGCCCAAGCGGCCAGGCGTTGCTGGCGATTCCGGCGTTGCTGTTGATCGTCATCTCTCCTTTGATCTCGCGGCTCTTGGCAATGGCGGTGTCGCGCCAGCGCGAGTATTTGGCCGATGCCACCGCCGTCGAGTTCACCCGCAATCCACGGGGCCTGGCAATGGCTTTGGAAAAGATCCGCGATGCCGGGATGCCGTTTCAGAAAGCGACGCGCGGCACCGCCCATCTTTTTTTCATCAACCCGTTGCGCCGGCGCATCGATGGCAGCGACGGGAAACTCGCTGATCTATTGATGAGCAGCCATCCGCCGATCAATCGGCGGATTATGCTGCTGTATCAAATGGGAGCCTTGCCGCGATCTGCAGCGCAGTTCGGAGTTGAAGCCATCGATGTGCAAGGAGCGCACTGAAGTGGTGCGTTGCCCGCAATGCGAAGTACCGATGAAGCCGGTCACTGCGCACGCCAATCCGGGCTCGCTTATCGAACTGGATCAATGCGGCCAATGCGGCGGTATCTGGTGCGATAAATGGGAACTCTTTCCGATACAAGCCGATGAAGCGGCGCGTCTGGAGCCCGCCGATCAGGAACTTCTCCACATGCCGCTGGCTTTAATGAAAAAAGAACTTTTTTGCCCACGCTGTACCGCCCGAATGTCGGCGGTCAAGGAACCTTCACTAGGAGCGGATGTTCAGTTTCAACGTTGTTTCAAGTGCGACGCGATCTGGCTTAATCGCGGGCAGTTTACGCGCTACAAGAACCACCAGGAAAAAGTTCGCAGCAAAAATATGGGTGCCAAGACA
>JAJONK010000442.1 GCA_021323355.1 Deltaproteobacteria bacterium | reverse complement strand
GTTGTCTTGTTTCTTGAGAGTATCGAGTTTGTTGACCGCGAAAAATACCGGCTTGTTGGCTTTGCGAAGCTGCTTGATGGCTTGTCGATCGATGGGGTTAAGCCCGCCCTTGCCGTCAAGCAGAAAGAGAATCACGTCAGCTTCCGAGATGGCACTCCGGGTCTGTTCCTGGACCCGCTCTGCGAGACCGCCTTCAGCCTCGCTGTCCAGACCTCCGGTATCCACCAGCAGGAATTTCTTACCGGACCACTCGGCGGCTCCGTAATTGCGATCACGAGTGACGCCGGGAAGGTCGTGAACAATAGCTTTGCGCTCGCCCACCAGGCGATTGAAGAGCGTCGATTTGCCGACATTGGGCCTCCCGACAATAGCCAAGATCGGCAGCTTCCCTACGGGATGGTTCTGGCGCGGCGCCGGCTCGACCATCTTACAAACCCATCTCCGTTAAAGCGTAGGGATTTTGCGTCCAACCCTGATCGACCCGGATGAACAACTCCAAGTATATTTTGCAACCCAGCAAATTTTCCAGCTCTTCGCGGGCGCGCTGGCCGATCTCTTTCAGCATCGCGCCTCTTTTGCCGATGAGAATCGGTTTGTGCGACTCGCGCTCGGTGTGGATTGTCGCTTGAATTACAATCAGATTCTTCTCCTCTTTTTCGGTGAATTCATCGATGCTCACGCCGACGCCGTAGGGAATCTCCTCGTGGGTGAGCAAGAATACTTTCTCACGGATAATCTCGGCGGCAAGAAATCGCTCGCTCTGATCCGTAAACTCTCCTTCCGGAAAAAACTTCGGTCCCTCGGGCAAACCTTTCTCGACCAGATCCAACACCAAGGCCAGGTTTTCTCCTTTGAGGGCGCTGATGGGGACGATTTCCTTACCGGGCAACAGTTCCGCGCAACGTTGGATCAGCGGCAGCAGCTTCCCCTTGGAAACCAAGTCGATTTTGTTCAAAAGGATCAACACCGGACTCTTTACGCCTCGCAGAGTTTCGGCAATTCTTTCGTCTTCCGGGCCGATTCTGCCGCGCGAGTCGAGCAGCCACAGCACGCCATTGACTTCATGCAGGCTCTGCAGAGCCACCTCGACCATGCGCCGGTTCATCAGCGAGCGCGCCTGGTGTATTCCCGGGGTATCCAGAAATACGATCTGCGAGTGCGAGCTGGTTTTTATCCCGGTGATGCGATTGCGCGTGGTCTGAGGTTTGGGCGAGACGATTGCAACTTTTTCTCCGAGGAGATTATTCAGCAACGTCGACTTGCCGACATTGGGCCGGCCGACGATTGCAATGTAGCCTGATCGAAACGGCGGTTCTTTGTCGCTCTTTTTCTTTGCGCTTTCCTTTGTCATAACTTCCGATCTATAAACTAGATTATGGCACGGTCCAATCAACCTTCAAACTCGCCGATCTTAAAACAGCTTGGATATCGTGCCGCTTAAGCTCACACCTTTGATGAAGAAGCGGCTTACGCGCCGCGCTCAGGAAATGATCGCGCGCTCTCTGCCGCACTTTCCGGAATTGAACGGAAGAACGATCACCGTCGGATATACGCGCAAGCACCTCGGAAGCGCGAGCATCATTTATCACGGCGGCAAAATCGCGCGGCTGATCATCCGCTTTAAAGTCCGGAAATTAACTTACCAGACGATCGGGCATGAGCTCACGCACCTGGTGCAGGCACTGGTGCGCGGTGACCGCCCGCATAGGAATTTAATCGATTTGCCGAAAATTCCATACGGCGAGAAGCCGTGCGACATCTGGACGCTGGCACGTCACGAGCTCTTCTGCGACGATCCACCGACCTACATCAAAATGCCCCGAATCGTGCGCGAGCATTGGCTCGACTATGCTGAACCAGTGCGCAGATTGTGCATCGCAGCCATCGAACAGCGGATCACCCAGCGGCTTTACATTCACTGGCTTGAAACAGAAGTCGGCAAGCTGATCAAGGCTGCGCCCCGGCGGCAGTCGTTTCCAGCGCAGCTTAGCTTGCCGTTTGCCGATTCGAATAATCCAGACTGATAGTCAATACAGCTTTATCATTGCGTCTACTTCTTTGAGCTCTTCAGCTGTTAGCTGCCAATTGCTGGCTTTTACATTGCTCACAACTTGTTCAGCCTTGGTCGCGCCGGAGATCACGGAGCAAACAGGCGGCTGCGCCAGTAGCCATGCCTGGGCCAGCTCATTGACGCCACGCCCCCGAGCCTTGGCCCAGGCCGCTAATCGACTGACCCGATCGTAGTTAGACTCGGTCATGAGCTCTTGCACATTTCTGGTAGTCGCGCCGCGAGAGCCCGCGGGCGCCGGTTTCCCTTGCTCGTATTTGCCGGTGAGAAAACCGCCTGCCAGCGGGTAATAAGGAACGAAGCCCACTCGATGAGCGCGGCAGTAAGGTAACACTTCTCTTTCAACATCGCGCCGTAGCAAATTGTACTCGGATTGAATAACCACAAAGGAGGACCAGCCCCTCAATTCGGCCAAAACGTTGGCGTGAGCCAACTGCCATGACGCATAAGCCGACGCGCCAATGTAGCGCACTTTACCCATACGAATGACGTCATCCAAGGCCCGCAACGTCTCCTCGATCGGCGTCGAGGCATCCCAGCGATGGGTATAATAAAGATCGATATGGTCGGTCTGCAGCCGGCGCAAACTCGCATCAAGCGCCTGCATCATGTGGTAACGCGATGCGCCCCAAGAGTTCGGATCGGTTTTTCTCGGAAATGAAAACTTGCTGGCCAAGACCACTTGATCCATGCGCCCTTTCAGCGCATGTCCCAAGGTTTCTTCGGACCGGCCTTCGGTGTAAACGTTAGCGGTATCGAAAAAATTTACTCCAAGATCGAGAGCTTGATTAATGATGCTGTCGACATCGGCCTGGCCTACTTCCTTTGAACCGAAACGATTGGCGCCAAGTCCAATCGCAGAAACGCGCACCCCGGCATTGCCCAGCTGACGGTACTCCATGGAATCTCCTTCAGGTGATTGAGAGAGAATTATCTGTTTCGCAAGAACTCAGAGAGAGCGACGACATTACCCCGGCGAGTAGGTCCATGAGAACGACTCCTGCCGCACTTCCAGCACTCGGTGAATTGTCCTTCGATCTCCTCAGCGCAGGCGCCACAGGTCCATGGCTTCTTGACCGACTTCAACGGCGCCATGGTTTTTTTTAAGATCGACCTGGCCCTGACAAGCTGCTCATCGTCAACCCACAGTTCGGGCCAGCAATCGATGGGCGGGAGTTCGCCCGCGGCAGTGGAAAGATCAAGATTTTTGGTGACGCACGCAATACCGTAGGTGCCCAGAACGTTTCTCAAATGGCCGATCAT
>JAJONK010000441.1 GCA_021323355.1 Deltaproteobacteria bacterium | reverse complement strand
CCGGCGTTGAAACGCGCTTTAGCCGCTGGGAAACCCGCGCTACTGAACGTCGCCGTGCAGCGCGCCATCAGCCCCAGAGCCGAAGCCGCCATCGGCCGGCGCAAAGCCGCCGCATCGCAGTAGATCTGGCGCTAGATGATGGTAACCAATTTATTTCGGCGCTACATTGTATTCCATGCCTGGGAAATGCTCACAGTGCGGCTCGAAGACTTATTTGGGCCGAACGACGATGCATAAGGATTCAACGGAGATCCAGAATATCCCTTGCACGATATGCCATGAATGTGGATATGAGCAGATCGGCCAGCAAGCTCAGAAAAAGATCAACAAGCTTCTCGAACGCGCCGCCAAGGAAAAACTGAAGTCCCGCTTGGTCGTGATGTAGGCGAAGTCGTAGAGATCTTATTTCGGACACTTTAATTCGGCAAAGTTGTCGCCAAAATCTTTACAGATCGCTGCAAGTGTCTCCTTGTCTTCCTTTATCAGCATCTCAGCAGCTGCGAACAACGCCTCTTGTGCTTCAGCGGCACCTAAGCCATGAGGCGCCAGCAAGGTGTAACGCGTCGGAATATTATTAACAATCGCGGCAATTGTTCCTGCATTCGGCAAGTGTGTTAAATGCTGCAGTCTTTGAAACGTGATCAGCCAGGCGTGACACTCAACGTCTTTTAGTTTTGGATATTTCTTTATTTCTGGATCATCTGCTTCAGCGAAGAGATGGAATGGTTGGTATACATCAGGCGCTTTGTTCCCAGCCGATCTGATTCCCATCTCTTCCAAAAGTCTATGCCTTCGTAACGCGAGCAGCACACTGCTTGCCTCCAAAGCATTCGTATCGATGACAAAATCGGTGATAGCTTTTCGCGTATCGGAGACTTCACGCGATAAATTCCAACCTTCGGTATAAGCGTCGACTATCAGGACCAGACATTTCTTAGGATGTTCCGTTTCAGGTCCTAGATACAGATCTCGCGCGATTTTGCGGAGGCTGTTGATGCCCAAGTTATCTGAAGGACCGCCGTCAAATAGATGGACGTAATGCTTTGATTGCGTATAGTCACGAAGCGTAACATTGTGAAAGGCTCCGGGAAAAGCGCCGGATGCCATCACGGCTCTAGACACCGCGTATGTCTCAAGCCCGGATCCAATCTTGTTGAAAGCCTCATCGGTGAAAAGAAACAAGGCGCCGTTTTCGGTTAACGACGTGGCGTTTATAAGAATTTTCGGGGTGGTCTTGGGCATCTGCCCAAATGTCTTGTCTTCAAATAGATTGTGGTCGAAAACGTCAGCCATGATGTCGCTCCGGTCAAACCCGGTAAACCAGTAGCGCCCTATGTTCCACGGTAGAAACCATCTCGAAAACCACTCGAACTCGAAATTCTTCATCAATCGTTTCCGAACTTGTTGTGCATTCCAATGATGAATCTTGTCTTCGCTGAAAAGGCCGTAGTAGGCGGCGGTCAAGGAACTGCCTGAGACGGACGAAAGAGCAGTCGCTTGCTGCAGGATTCCTAAACTCTCGAGTTGGAGCAACGCAGCGGCAGAAAAATTTGCAGCGCGACTTCCGCCGCCGGACATCGCAATACCTAGAAAGGTGCCATTCTTCAATTCTGACGATGAAATTTTGGTTGTGGCTCTCGTCGGAACGGGAGCGGTTAGCACCGGGCCTTCGTTCGCGTGTGTTCCATATGCGACAATGGCACACCCGGAAACAGATGCTAGATGTAAAGCCGCCAGTAGCATTATTAGTCCTGTGTATATTACTTGGGCCATAACCGTCCTCCGTTCTGGAATGAATTGTTCGGAGCTGGAACGGTATCGTGGAGACGCTGCGTTATTGGACATTCAGGCAAAGCTTTGGGGTTTGTTGGAGATACCGAACGCCAGGTTTTGAATTCGTATTTATGATGGAGTTGTCCGTGCGGTATGAGATGTTCAGGGACCTGATATAAAGCAGAGTGCGGATAGCGGTCAAGAAAAAAATCAAGCGCGGCAGATGCAACAAGACGACGGCGAGAGTCTCACTCTAACCTTTATTCCTAATCTCGATCACTTATGCGCTGCGAGGCTCTCAGGATCACTGTTGGCATGAAGCTTTAGAGTAGCTGTCAGGAAAAAAAATGCACTGACCTGTTTTTGGCTGGTGAATCGAATATCCGTAGTTGTTCGAAGTATCAAAGAGCTTGAGCCGTTCTATGAAGCGGTCATAGTTGGCGAACGGTAAGAACCTCATGCCGTTATTGGGGTCCTCTCCCGGTGTGTAAGGTGACCCGAAGTCATCATAGTGACTGAGCACGATATTCTCAGGCCTTAACAGCCGAAGAAGAGTGTCCGGATAATCATCTACTTTGTCCCATCCCGGAACGCATAAGATCGCAACGTTGATTCGATGCTCATTGAGGAGACTTTGATGATTGCGCAGCGCTTCAGCGCCTGCGGCGCTATTTGCAGCACCATTGATAAAAATCCGCCAAACCACCCTCTCCTGATCATCCAAGAAGTCAACCAGGAAAACCAAGGTTTGTCCTTCCAAATATTGGCCAACCCGGGAAGGGATCGATGTCATGGGGCTACCTACCTCACCCGCCATGAACGTATGGCCAAAGAAATGCGGCGCATGGTCACTAGGTAAAGCAGTCACTCTAACTCTGCCTTTTTTAACCGAAGGCTTTTGTTCGGCTACCACGAAATCAAGAGCGGGTGGTTTGAAACCCAACAGAATGTTTCGCGCAGTTAGACTGCCGACATAGGTGATACTTCTGCCGGAGTTCTGGTTGATGTAATACGGAACATCGAGCAAATGGTCGTAGTGCGCGTGGGTCAAGAGAACAAACTTGGTGTCTTTAGGTAGCTCCGGAAGCACAGCCTTTATTCTTTCCGGATCATAGGCGAAGTTACTTGTAAGATATGGCAGCATCAGAGAAGCAGTCATACGTACGAACGAAGGACGCGTGAAGAAAGGGTCCACGACCACGAGATCATTGCCGCTGGAGAGAATCCAGGAAGATGTGCCGAGCCACTGAATATAGCGGTCCGTTTTCGTCGGTGACTCCTCAGCAGCCAATGCGAGCGAAGGAAGAGGCGAAACCGTGACTGCGCAAGCGCTCAGGATCATCGTGCACGGCATGAGCCAAAAAAGCAGGTGCTTCAATTTATTTCGGTTGCGCATGCCGCGGGTTTGTACACTGTTCAAAGCTGGAATCGTAAGCTCGTACTCGTGAGGCGTCCCACGTGTCAGCTGTCTAAGACGAGTGGCGGCCAATAAATCCGAGCACGGTGCGATTGAAGAAATTGGGCCGCTCCCAGTAGATCGAGTGGCCGCATTCCGCCGCGAT
>JAJONK010000440.1 GCA_021323355.1 Deltaproteobacteria bacterium | reverse complement strand
GCCTGCGGCAACGCCAATTCGAGAGACGACTTCGCATGCCGCTACAAAAGCGGTCAGCAACGCTTTGCCGTTGGTCTTTTTCTCTTCCGCCATGGCAAAGGCAGGAAGAAAAGCCGTTGCCCCGGGATGGACGCCCGAGCCCGGCTGGCGCACATTGTCGAGCTCAAAAGCATGGGCCATGACGCCGTTGGCGAGTGTTGCCTGTGCCGCTTGTGCTTTCCAGTTCCCTCCGAAAACGGTAGAGCGACCTCGAGCGCCAGTCTCTCGAACCAATTTGCTCACTGTCTGGCTCCATGGCTTGGTCGATCCGTACACCGAAACCGCGAGTGTATCTAAAATACAAGCTTTGACCCGATCGATGACCTCGGCGGGAATCTCTCGGTAACTTAGCTCGACGGCAAAGCGCGCCAGGCGCTGGGTGGCGTTCATAGATTATGTTAACGCACGACCTTGGCGCCGGCCTCTTTGAGCACATCGCGCATCAGCGCCGTCAAATCGTCGAAAAATTTGCTGAGCGGCGGTCCCTTAAGATAGCCTTCTTCGAATTGATTTTGTTCAACGTATTGCTTCCAACCGGCGGATTGGGCGAAGCGATCGAAAACGCCCTCCCAGTATTGCACCACTTCCTTGGACGCCGCCGGCGGGGCAAGCACGCCGCGCGCCTGGGGAATGATCGTGACATCGATCCCCTGCTCCTTGATCGTCGGCACGTTCGGCATCGAAGGCAGCCGCTTTTCGGTGAGCGCAGCGATCACGCGCAAATTTCCCGCGCGAATCTGTTCGCCCGCCTCCTGCGGCTCGATCACCATCATTTGCACGTGGCCGCCGAGGAGATTAGAAAGCCGCTCGCCGCCACTGGGAAAAGAAATATACGTCCACTGGGTGCCGGTGGCCTTTTGTATCAACAGGCGCATGAGATTGTCCCGCCCGGTTACCGAGCCGCCGGACTGGCGCAGTTGGTTCGGGTTCTTCTTTGCCGCCTCGATGAAGTCCTTCATATTTTTGTAAGGCGAATCCGCTTTGACCGCGACCACCGCGGGCTCCAACATCAGCCGGACGATCGGCGTCAAATCTTTCACGGTGACCGTCGCCTCGGTAGTCGTCAGTGGATTTGTCACCCACACCCCGGTGAAAAAACCGATGGTGTGCGGGTCGCCCTTTTTTTCTGCGAGATAGGACATGGCGACCGCGCTGCCGCCGCCCGACTTGTTGACCACCTGCATACGCTGCGAGATCAGCTTTTCTTTTTGCAGCATTTCGGCGATCGCGCGCGCCAGCAGATCCGAGCCGCCGCCCGGACCAGTGTGAACAACCGCCTCTATCTGTCGGCTCGGTTTGAATTCTTGACTCCAGGCAAGATTGGAGAATACGGCCCCGATGGCAGCGACAACCATAGGCAAAAACATCGCCTCATATTTCATCTCTCATCCCTCCCTCATTTCGATCGACAATCTCGCTGCATGCTGCTCAATAACAACTCAGCTACAAACCGCGCGAGTTGCAATGATGAAAGCGGAAATCTGAAAGCGGAACTCAGTTTTCAGCTTTCATAATTCATTTGTTCGTTTTCAACAGCCTGCTGCGGACCTATCACCTTCAGCGTTCTTGCTCAACGGCCTGAATCCTCCAAGAGCGAACTTTGCGGATCGCAGGTAAACACAAGAGTCCCACTGCAATGAGCAGTAAGGTTCCGGAGATCGGTCGATTGACCAGGATCGCGATATCTCCCTGTGACATCATTAAAGATTGGCGTAGTGCTCTTTCGAGAGCATCACCCAACACCATTCCCAAGATCAGCGCCGCGGCGGGGAAATCAAGCTTGCGCATGAGATATCCAAGCAGGCCGAACAGGCCCATCATCCAAACATCAAAAACACTGCTGTTGACGCTGTAAACGCCGACCACGGAGATCCCCAAAATGAGCGGATAAAGAATAAAATAGGGGAGGCGCAAGATCTGAGCGAAAAGCGGCACCAAAGGAATATTAAGGATTAGAAGCAAGACATTGCCGATGTACATGCTCGCGACCAATCCCCAAAAAAGTTCCGGGTGCTCCTGGATAAGGAGCGGTCCGGGCTTATACCCCCAAAGAATGAGGCCACCCAAGAGGATGGCTGTGGTATTGCCCCCGGGTATTCCGAGGGTCAGCAGAGGAACCAGTGCGCCACTGGCGTCGGCATTGTTCGCCCCCTCGGGCGCCGCTACTCCTTCAATTACGCCGGTGCCGAATTTTTCCGGATGCCGCGAAAACGCTTTTTCAATGCCGTAAGACAAAAACGATGCAACCGTGGCGCCGGCACCCGGGAGAGCGCCGACAAAGAAACCGACGAGGGAACCATTCAAAAAAGCAAAGCGGCAGTCTTTGAGATCTTGCAACGTCGGCAAAAGGTTTCTCAATCCCTTTGAAATTTTGAAGAGCTCAGCGCCGCCCCGGGACTCGAGATTGACCAGGACCTCGCCGATAGCGAAGATTCCCACAGTCGCCGCGATGAAATCGACGCCGCCAAGTAATTTCACCTGGCCGAAAGTAAATCTCGATTCAGCGGTAAAAAGATCGGTGCCGATGGTAGCGAACCATAGGCCCACCAGCATTGCCAGGAGAGCCTTGATCATCGACTTCCCCGCCAAGAAAACCACCATAGCGAGGCCCAAAACCATCAAGCCGAAATATTCCGGCGGAGCAAAGCGCAATGCAAAACGGGCCAACGGCGGCGCAACCAGCATCAATCCCAATATGCCTATGGTGCCGGCGACAAATGACGCGACCGCAGAAATCCCTAACGCTGCTCCTGCCCTGCCTTGTCGCGCCAACTGATAGCCATCCAGACAGGTGACCACCGACGATGATTCTCCCGGAATGTTGAGAAGGATGGAAGTTGTCGAGCCGCCGTAGCGCGCGCCGTAAAAGATCCCCGCCAGTGCGATAATTGCCGTGGTGTGATCCATCTTGAGGGTCAGCGGAAGCAGCATTGCAATCGTTGCCGCCGGCCCCAATCCCGGTAACACGCCCACTACCGTACCTAGAATCACCCCGACGAAACACCAGAAGAGATTGATCGGCGTCAGAGCTACGGAAAAGCCGAGCAGGAGATTTTCTAAAGCACCCATACTTTAGTGCTGGCTTCCGGGTCAAAATCCCCAGCGACCGACGGGTAAAGAAACATCGAGCGCCATGACAAAGAGGAAATGGAATCCCACGGCGAGACCGATGGCTACGCCGGCTGAGAGCAAAAGAGGGCGGCGGTCCAAAGCGACGATGAGAAACATGGTAAGAAAAACGAAACTAACACTAAAACCGATCCAACCGAGAAGAGCGATAGCCACCATCAGACCAAACCAGCCGGCC
>JAJONK010000439.1 GCA_021323355.1 Deltaproteobacteria bacterium | reverse complement strand
GATCATATCCGTGAGACGTGACCGTAAAATGTGCATAAGCACGACCACGTCACACGAACACAAATTCGTGCCAGTCGATTGAGCGCAGCGATGTGTCAAACCTTTCAGTGGCCTATTAGGATTTTGCCGGTGCCTGTTTATATCTCGCCTTGGGCACGATCTCAGCGACTGTCCCGCCAGGAGCGCGAAACTTGATGGGGATCACTCCTGGATCGCTGATCAATTCGCAGCCGAACTTCTCCAAGTCAGCAGCCGATTGCTTGATATCGTCGACCTCGATCGCAAAATGATGGATGCACGGTCCGAGCCCCGAAGCGCGTGCCTCGGCCGAGTCTTCGCTGTCATACTTGATCAGGGCGAGATCGATTGCACCGTCGGTTAAATGGCGCGACGTGTGATCTCTTACCTGGCCTGTTTCTACTTCGACGAAGCCAAAACTCTTTTCGTAGAACTGTGTTGCCTTTTCCAGATCGTCGACTTTAAGCGCGATGTGAACGATTCGAGCCATGGTTCCTCCTCTGTGGCCGTCCGACCTCTAACACGGCAGGGAGAAGTGATTCAAGATTTCACCTTAGCGACAATCACGCAGGCCCTGCGCGGGTGCGATTATACAGTAATCTGACGTTAAATTTTGAACCGTTGAAGGTTGAACGGTTTTACCGATCACCGTCTAGCTTTCTCAGCAAACCGCCAGTCATGGACCCGTTGAGCCTGGGCTCCACCTTTTTCCTTTTCCTTGGCTCTAAACGTTCCGACGGCTATCCATTCCTCTACCACGGAGTTCGGGACGCTGAGCTCGGGATTATACTGCTCGCGATACAGCGCATAAAATTTTTCTGCAGCGCTACGGTCTAATTTCAGGGTCTTCTCCATCAGCCCAATGCCGATCTCGCGTTCGCTTTGGATAAACAAAGTTGCCGCCCTAAGCGCTCTTAACACCCGGACAATTTCATCCGGCTGTTTGTCGATTTTCCTTTGCGAGGTGCTGATTCCGGTAATCGGTATCTTTACGAGCTCGGCCATCTCGTTGACCGAGACCAGCGTCTTGAATCCTTTCTGCTCGGCAAAGTATTCAAACGGGCTGCTGACAACTGTGGCATCGACGGCCCGGCTAATCAGCGCGGCGAATCGGGCGTCGGGAGTTCCGCTGATAGTCTGCAACGTCACATCCTTGTCGGGATCCAGGCCGCTTCGGCTCAACGCCGTATAGATTGCAAAATCGGCTGAGCTACCGAATGAGTTGATCGCGATTCTTTTGCCTTTGAGCCCTTTCAGGCTACTAATCTCCGGGCTGGAGATAATCGCGTAGCCGCTCGATTTCGCCCCCGACGCAACTATCTTCACCGGAAGTCCGCGGACCGCGGCTCCGGCAATGAAAGGCAGGATCGTGACATAATCGATTTCATCCGCCATCAGAGCGCTGAGCATCAGGGTCGTTCCTCGCATGGTAATCAGCCTGACATTGAGCCCTTCCTTTTCGAAGAACTTCCTGTCGACCGCCACCTGATAAGGGAGCGAGCTCCAGTTAGACCCACCGGTCCAACCGATATTGATCGGTTTGCTTTCTGCGCTTGCCGCATGGGTAGCAAATCCAAACACCAGGAGAGATGACACGAGGAGTACACTAACAATAATCTTGGAGTTCATTGGTCTTCCTTCCAATCGAAGTCTCAACAGCAGCAGTGCTCGAGTCAAACTGGTTGATTGGGACATTCCAAACCGGCGCTAGCGATCTGAGAACGCGTATCAACGATGGGATGGAGCTCATGACTGAAACTCTCTGCTTCAAAATCTTATAGAAGAGAAGCTATTTCGTAGTCAATGAAGAACATCGGCATCTTCGTGGGCATATCTATGATCCTGCTCCAGTGACAGAGGCGGTTCTTCTGGAACTCGAAAGATCGGCGCAGCTCGATCTCATAGGGGGCATTCCCCTCGGTGGCATTGAGCCAGTCACCATCCCGGTCTGGCTCTCGCTCGGAGAGAGTTCCCGATTGCAGGGCGCGCAGCTGCATTCGCACGCCGGGTCTTGAGCCAGCCGAGACCGCCCTCGGCAGACGACAGAGGTGATCCGATGCAGGCGAGGATCATGTCGGGACCGCGACTCAGGCGTATAACGATGAACGGGTTTACGCTGGCTCTTCGGAAGTAAATTACACTAGCCTCCGGTCGATTGCGTGAGTCCTAGACATTGTGCAATTGCCGTGAAGCAAAGGCTCTTGCCGTGGCGAGCCTCAAAATGGGATGGCTAGCGTCCTACGCGCCACTCGAGGGCGGTTTCGAGCTCTTGCAGCTGGACTGGTTTTTCCAAATATAGAGCGCCTAAAGAGTTGGCTTTACTTTTAATCTCTTCGGAGCCGCGGCCCGTAATCAGGATGGCTTTTATTCTACGGGTAATTGTCTTCAGAGCATCCAATATGTCGATGCCGTTTAGCTTTCCGGGCAGATTCAGATCGCTTATCACAACATCGAATTGCATCGTCGACAACAACTGGAGGGCTGCCTCGCCGTTTTCCGCCTCGTGAACCTCGTATCCCGACAGTCTAAGAAAATTCGCAATACTGCGGCGCGATACAGCGTCGTCTTCGACGAAAAGGATGACAGCCATCGACGCGACCCCCAAATAGTGCGTATAGCAATTTCTACGCCCTCGGGAGTAATTTCTACGCCTCAAGGCGCGCGGCTGGTTCCCTAGGTTTTCGTCGTTCGTAGTAAACGAGAGGCTGCCAGCGACGCTTGAAGTAGCAGAGCTGAAACTCACAAAAGACAGCTTAGTTTCAACAGCGGCACAGTTGGATGGCCGCCCGCGGAAAGCCTGATACCGTGTGCCGCTGGGCTGCGGTACCTTTGACAACCAGACGTACACACGGTGGCGCGGCATCTAACGTCGTTATAATCATCTTCCTAGACGCGCTTCGACCATCTTCGAAGGCTATTACGGGCTAGTTGGCTAGCGTGGTGGAGAATTAACGCCGCTCCTTTGACCCGAGCTGCTCTCCTGTTCAAGCAAAGCGATCTTACCTAACCGTGAGATAAAGAGATGAGAAACCACCATGTTTATACCGCAATAAGTTTAGCCATGCAGATGTGGCCGTATGTCGCCGCAGGCGTAAGCCCATCACATGCCTATCGAGTACTTAACGACGGGCATAGCCAGTAATCAATTAGGCATGTAAAGGCGTGGTAGGAATATTTTACGCTGTATTTACTTGAGTACCGGCAAATTTGACGTCCTTTCAATCATTATTTCGTTGTATTTCCTAGAACATTACCCGGCCTGTTTGTTGCTCGCTCCTGTGCCTTCCGAGAGGAGGACAGCCCGTGCGAACGTTTACTGATGAGATTGGGC
>JAJONK010000438.1 GCA_021323355.1 Deltaproteobacteria bacterium | reverse complement strand
CATATTGGCCGCATCGAAGATGATGAAGGCATTGAATCCTGAAATCGTCGTGCCCGGACATGGAACTCCGGGAACGGTGAAAATCTTCGACGATACCGAGAAATATTACGCGCTGCTGGTAGAGCGCGTCGGCCAAATGGTTAAGGAAGGAAAATCGCTCGACGAGATAAAAAAGCAGCTAAAGATGCCCGAGTACGACCATTGGGCGACCAAGGAGCGCTTTCCGACTAATGTGGAAGCCGCGTACAAAGTCGTGAAGGGTGGTTAGAACCGAAACAGAAAGGAGAATCGGATGAAAACCAAGATTTTTGGCTCCGCACCGGGGTCAGGTCTTGCCGTGCCACATTGCTCAATCTGTTTGCTCAATCTGTTTGAGTCTGCGGCTCACCGTTGCATAGTGAACGCCCAGATGAGCCGCGATCTCATGAAGCCGGTAGCCATGACCGTATGCCTCGGCTATCGCTTTGTCTCCGCCTTTTGCAAATATCCGATCCAGCGACGGCTTGGCCGCTCTTAACTGTACCCGCGGAATTTCTTTTAAATCCTTCGGAGCTGGGTGCTTCTCGATAAAACCGTCGCTACCTAAATAGATCTGCCCTTTTAGCTCTTCCCAGGGCCGGCTTTCCACTCCGTCCCTGACAAATTCCCGGTACTGCTTCTGCGCTTGTGCCCGTCTCTTGCCGAATTGCGCGAGTATCCAATCGGTGCTCAGAAACTCCGGCACCCGAGCCAGTCCAGCCGTCGCCCGGTAACTGCTCCATTTCCAACTTTGAGCACTAGCCCGACCTTTCACGTGTAAAGGATTAAGAACAATGTAGCGGCAGAGCTCCAGGAGGTGGGATTCTCTTTCTACCAGAATTGCTTTGAAACGACCTTGAAATAGATGCCCAACCCTGTTGTGACGACGGTTAAAACTTTGAGTGTAGATGCCATTGAGCTGGCGCATGCCGATGGAGAGATTTGCCTTGGGTGTCTCAATCAACAGATGATAATGATTGGCCATCAAACAGTAGGCGTGGCAGATCCAACCGTACCGGCTGACAACCCCGGCTAAAGTACTCAGAAATAGCTCTCGGTCGGCATCACTAAAAAATACTTTCTGACGTGCGTTGCCGCGGCTGGTCAAGTGATAGATGGCACCAGAAAATTCAAGTCGGAGCGGTCTCGCCATAACGGAAATCCTTTTATCAGGACTGATGTGGCACCACAAGACCTGACCCCAGGCCGAACTCTTTGCGAGCCCGAATAAACAGGCCACTGATCCCAAGAGCCACACCCTCGTAAGCAAGTTTTGTTAGAATTTATCCAGCGCCGGTGCGTGCGATTCCGATGGTAGATCCAGTGACACGCGTCGACTGGTCAACACGGAAGACATCAGGCGATAGGCAAGGACTTGGGGCCGGGTAGTTTCCGCTCATTTCACGGTTCCATGTTCCTTAAAAAATCTTTCTGACCCCGAGTGCAGTGGGATTGCTAGGCCTCGCAAGCCCGTTCCGGCTGAATCACGTTTAAACCCGTCGTTCATCTTCTGAAGCTCGTCCATCCTGGAGTAGACGATCTTTAGCATTTGATAAACGACCCCATCACTCATGTCGTCTCTCGTTACCAGTGGACCGGGAAGACCTACTGCCTTGGTAGAAGTGTGATACTTCGGATAGAAATCCCGGATATCAACTTCCGTATAAAGCGGCGACTCCTTCTGCAAAGCCTTGATCTTATCCGGCTCTATCGGTAGCAACCTCAGTGCATTCTTGTTGATCATGTCCGTGTAGGCCGGGACCGGGAGCCGGGCAATGGTAAATACCGCGTCAATTTCTTTTCGTGCGAGAGCTGCTCGTGCTTTCTCCGTATCGCCCCTCTCTGCCCTGACATCGTTGCTCAAACCGTAGACTTCAAGAATTTGTCTTCCCAGAAGAGCTGAGCCGGTTCCTCCGCCATAGACGATGTTCTTTCCTTTAAGCTGAGATATCTGTTGAATCGGCGAATCGGGATTCGTGTAGATGAACATGAGGCTAAAACCAAAGCTGGCCACGTGCCGAATTCTTTTTTGCGGCTTGCCCAGGAAATCGCCGGATCCTTCATAAGCGGCCTTAACGGACTCGGCCGTTGTCGTTCCGAAGGATGCCTTTCCATCGTTCACCGAAATCATATTCGTTGGTCCGCCCTCGGAGGGGAGAGTGATCAAAGTAAAGTCAGTCGCATAGCGGTTCACTAGGTTGGCGAAGTAGAGCATGTTGACGTATACGCTGCTGTTAAGTCCCGATGTGTGAATTGTATAACGATCCGCGAAGCTGGCCGTTGTATCCATCATCAAAGACAAAACGGCCGTAATCGTCCAGATAATTTTTTTCACTACGGTTCTCCCACCGGTTGAACCCGAATCTCAACGTTTGGTGCGCTAGTTAGCAGTTGTTCCTTAACCTTAGAGGAATGCGAATCGGGGGAGACGAAAGAGCGCAGACAGAAACTGCTTCATTTCGGGTGGGCAGTGTATAAACGATCAATGTAGCCACTTTGGTCCAACTCGCGGATGAAACTCATGTCTACGAAGTCTTCCGGCTTAGCTGAGCGCGCCCGTGGATCGGTCTCGGCCATGGAGGCCAGAATCGTTTTAATTCCCTCTATCGAGGGGTACTGCTTTTTGGAAAGCATGGCTTCGTTTAGGAGACCGTCACGAATTTTTTCCAGAAGGTCGCGGTCTAAACCGCTTCCCGCGTGCCTTAAGAAGGCATTCAGGGTCCCTTCTCGATCCGTCCAAATGCGGTGGACGGCGTCGACCTGAGTCTTAACGTACCTTCTCACGAGCTCGCGATTCTCTCTGATCGTTTTCCGCGTAGTAGCGACTCCCGTGTGTTGGATCACGAGCCCCATCTTAGCCACGTCGGCGAGGATGTTCATGCCCTTTTTCTGGGCTATGGCGCCGGGTAGGGAACCAAGCACGGCCCCATGCACCCTGCCGCTTAACAAGGAGCCCAACCGAGCAGGACTATCGCCAATCTGGACGATGGCGACGTCCCGTCCCGGTGTTAAGCCTAACTTCGGTAAAGCGAAGCGGGCGATGAAGTCAGTAGCTGAGCCGAAACGGCTGATGGCGACCGATCCGCCTCTAAGTTGCTCCGGACTTTTGACATCGGAGCGACCCATAATCCAGTAGCTAAGAGAGGTTCTCCGGAAATCAAAGCGAGCACGCTTGTGGTTCCGCCGGTGAAGTAGATGAGGCTTGCATCGAGTCCGTTTTTTTCAAATAGCCGCGCTTCTTTCGCCACAAGAACCGGCAGCGGATCTCCCCCTGCCCCTCCGTAAGCCACGTTGACTTTCGTCAGCTGGGCCGAGGCGGACGCGACAGAAAAAATCCACACCAGAATTGTCAACACCTGTATACGCATCATTACCCTCTTCACCCCGACCACCGATGACAATGGCGCAAATGCCTGCGCTCGCAATCACCCTTCAAATCGTGTTTGAACAAAATCGATGCTATGGCTTGGAAGCAGAGATCTTCTCTACGACTTTCTGAACCAGCTGTGGCCCTTCGCCAGCAGACATTATTGGTCGCGCAGTCCAGGCATTGTTCGGAATGCGATCAGCTTTGCGGTAGGTCGGTCCGTACATTTTAATTTTTGACTGCGCCGGAAAATTCATGCGAACTTGCAGGCGACGATGGCGCAGGCGCTGCAAAGATATCGTCGCATGGATTGCCGATTCGCCGGCTGAGTCGACCGTGGCCAAAGCCTTTCCCTCGTAGTCGATGATTTCACTGTGGCCGCGCGAGCGCATACGTGGAGCGCCGCTACCCAGTAAACCGCCGTTGTTTACCGAGGCAAAGTAGGCGACGTTCTCATAGGCTCGTGCTCGCCGCATCTCTTCCCATACGGGAAATGCCGCAGCCGTCGTTTCTGCGGTGAGATGAAGCACGACCTCCGCCCCACGCAGCACCAGGCTGCGCGTATGTTCAAAAAAATTAACATCGTTGCCCACCAGGCATGCCAAGCGGCCAAGCGGCGTATCGAGCACGGGAAAAAGTGGCACTTCGCCGTCTCTACGCACGTATTCATTCAGCACATCCGCTGGACTGGTTACCGGTAACAATCCATTGAGAGTCTCCGGATTGAGTTGTCGATATTTGAGCTCGACGTTGCCTGACGGCCCAAGGATAAAAGCCGTGTTGAAGAAACGATCCGGCCATGCGTCGCTTTTCTCGAAAGCGGCACCTGCGATGTAGACCCCGTGTTGCCGACAGAAATCACCCAGTTTATCCGTTTCGGCCCCTGGGATCTGGATGCAGACCTTTAGCCAATCGGCAACGGCGCGATTCGGCACGAAGCCTTG
>JAJONK010000437.1 GCA_021323355.1 Deltaproteobacteria bacterium | reverse complement strand
GTGACGGCCGGATGGGAGACGACAAACTTAAGAAAAAATTGCGCCCAACTTGCGCAACCGATCTCCTCGGCAAAGGCCGGCAGCGGCTTGCCTCTGACTTTGCTAAACAGTTGCGCTTGGGCAAACGGACGGTTAACCAGCACTGCGACACCTCGATCGCCAGCCAGCGGCAAAAGCCGTTGCTCGGCTTCGCGCTCCGCAATCGAATAATTTAGCTGAACGAAATCGAGTTCCTCGCTTTCGAGCACACGGGCAAGTTGGTCGTAAGCGCTGGCGGTGTAGTGCGTCACGCCGATGTAGCGAATTCTCCCTTCCGTTTTCCACTGGCGCAGAGTGGTCAAATGGGTGCGCCAATCGACTAGGTTGTGAATTTGCATCAGGTCGATGGGCTTGGCGCGCAAACGCCGGATGGATTCCTCCATCTGCCGGATGCCTCCTTGTCGGCCGCTGGTCCAAACCTTGGTCGCGACAAAGAGCTTACCGTCGAGCTTCAGTTCGGTGGCGAGATCTCCGACAACGTTTTCGGATCGCCCGTACATGGGCGAGGAGTCGATCACCGTGCCGCCCAACCGGACAAATTCGCGCAAAACCTCGCGCAAGGGCGCGCGTTCGGATTGCGCCGATCCGACATCGAAAGTCTGCCAAGTGCCGAGACCGATGACCGGCAGCGATTCGCCCGTGCGCGAAATCGGTTTGGTTAATATCGGTTTAGATGAAGTGGCTGCTCCCATGGCCGCACCTCCCGCGCTGATAAAGATTCCGGCACCGACAGCGAGCCGTAGCAACTCGCGACGGGAAATGGCTAATCGGTCTGTGACGTCCGGCTGTGCCGTTTGCTTGTCGGTTATCATGATTGAAGTCATTGTAGCGTACGATACGAATGAAACTAGAGAACGCCTGAACTGTGTAGCGTCACTTTCTGTCGAGCGGAAAATTACCTTGCGGAAGCCTCTCGTAGGCATTTCGAGCGAAGACTTGGCGATGGCGAATGACGATGGGCGTTTACAATTCCAGCAGCCTAACTTCAGATCCCCATCTTGTCTTCTGGTTTGCGCGCTATGGGATCCTTGAGTCTGGGTATGCCGCGCCAATCGCCCGCCATCCAAAACTCGGTGAGGCTGCCGAAAGTTGCCAGAGCTATGCTTAGGATGAGAATGAAATACCACAAACCATCACTCACTGCGCCCATTAGTTCCATCAAACCCGCGACCACCTTAGCGGTACCGCCACCGAGCACGGCGCCGATGGTTAGACGGACGGCAGTTTGAACCCCATAGTTGGTCGAACAGATTCCCCAAAGCCCGCCGATAAAGAAGGCTAGAAACGGGGCTAAGAAAATCGCGAAGATCGGCCCCGCCTCGGCACCCTGGGTCGACGCCTCCTCGAGCTTCTCGACGTCCGTGGCGCGATCCATCTGGACTTCTCCGCGGATGGTCCTGAATACAAAGAAGACCGCCGAATGAATTCCCAGATCCGGACGCATGCCGCTAAAATACAAATCGACATGCTTCTGCAGTTTCTCTCGCGCCGTGGGTTCGGGAAACAACTCTTTTAGCTCCGCGCCGGTTTGCAGACCGACCGCATGTTCCTTGCGAGCGACAATCAGCAAAATCGTTTTTTTAAGATCCTCTTCTCCCAGAGGTAAACTGTGGAAAGCCTTTTCACCGAAGCTTTCGGGGTCTTCACCCTCGAGACTTTGTAGTGTGATGACGACCACGCTGTGGCCGCTCCGGGCCTTGAAACGCTTCATGCGCTTTTCGAGATCTTGATAGCTGGGCTCGGGCATCATGCCAGCCAGATCATTGATGGTATCGTTCAGAGGAGGAAGCTCGACGGCGCTTAACGGGGAATGAAACGGCAAGCTTAAGAAAGCGACCAAGAACAGCAGAAGCATCACAGGCCGCCGACCGATTGCCGGGCGCGTTCGTCCAGCATCTTCATCTGTGCTTCGCTTAGTGGAAAGCCGAACTGTTCGTTGCGCATCCGCAGACGTTGGCGCGAGACTTCGCAAATAATTCCCGCGGCGCGCCGGAATGAGGCTTGATCTTTGACCAGGGTAGCCAACGAGCGGCCACCGCTGTCTTTGTGTTCCAGCTCATCCTGGAGAATTTCACGAAATACCGCGGCGATTTTTTCTTCTATGCCGCGCTTCTTCAGCCTGCCGCAGACTTGATATAAGGCGCCGCCACCGCCTTCGGTCAGGGTGATGGCGGCGCGTTCCAGTTCCTCGTCTTTGCGGCGCATCCCCTTTGACGTCACCTTCGCTGACCCGTGTAAGAGTCCGGCGTAGGCCTTCGAATAGCTGCCCCGCACCCGGGCCAATTTGCGGTCCTGCGGCAGCCATGTGAGATCGCGCGGCTTGATTTTCTTGCCGCTGATTTCCTCGAGCAGGTCCATGACCAAACGCGCATGCTTGGTCTCGTCGGCGAGTTTTTCCGTCAATTCGGTATAGTCGTGGCGAGCGATGCCGTTATCGATATTCGAATAGAGTTGGGTCAAGGCGTCCAAAATCGGCTTGATCGCCGAGTACTCTTTGAACCCTTGCGCTTTGAGCCAGCGGAGGTGGTCTTGTTTCCGTCTCGGCACGGCGAAAAACGCGCCGACGACCTCGGCTTCAGCCGCGCCATAAGCCGACGCCAGCTTAGTCAGCTCTTGCGCCAATCGATTTGACATTAGATTGTTTTTAGATCTCACGGGGGCGGCACCGGCATGGTATGACCGCACTTCGTGCACGTCCTGAGTCTTTCGTCATCGTAAAATCTTTGATGCACTTGAGAGACCGGATCCTGGCGGTAATCGCCGACTTCAACGGCGACGTGGTAAATCTTCTCGCCGCAGTTGTCGCAATACCAGGTAAAGTAATCTTGTTCGCCGCTTTTGCGCTTTCTTTCAAAGACGATAAACCAGGAGTTTTCCTCAACCCGCGGCGAGTGCGGCACGCCGCCCGGACAAAGCAGCATCTGGCCGGCTTTGATGACCGCGGTTTGCTGCTTGCCTTCGCTGTCGATATAGACAAGGTTTTGCACGCCGCTCAGCTGCAAAGTGACCTCATCGCTGGGGTCGATATGGAAATCCTTGCGCTCCTTGCGACCGCTGCTGAGAAACGCCAGCGACTCGGAATCCTGCCACAAGACGCGCCGTCCTTTGCCTTCAGCCTTGACCTCGTCAACCACAGCGGCGAGATCGATGGGACGAGGTATCGAGAAGTTTCCTAATGATCGAGGCTGTCAGTTAAAAGTTGAACGCGCCCTTAGCGCGTCGGTAAACAGCCGATTTTAATTGGTGAAATTGGCTCCGTCCAGACCTTTGGCTGGAGCGGCCTATTTACGAGATCGGCGCATTGGCTGGAAGCGAGCTTTTATGAAGCAGATACTCTGAGCTGGTACTATGACCCGACGCCGCTCAATCCGGCGCGCGTTTGAGGAACAGGGGCGTGCTGGTAGGCGCCAAAATGACTTTTGGCTGAGACTCGGAATCGCGTTTTCGCGAGAAGAAAGTTTCTAACACATTTTCGATGGAAAGAACTCCGGCGGTATTCTGGTTGCCGTTGACGACGACGCCTACCGGATGTCCGAGGGCATCAACCACGACGCCGCCGCTCATGTGATTGGCAACGGCAATGCCCCACTTGGTGTCGGGTTCGATTCCCTCGGTCTTTAGGTAGGCGGGTTCGTAGAGTTTGTAGTCAGCGGCAAAGTAGCCGCGATGTCTTTCGTCGGTGAGATTCAAGAATCCATGAGCAATTTCAAACTCCCCATCGCGGGGGTAGCCGACGATGAAGACTTTCCTCGGCGGCCGTAACGGCTTCAATTCGAAATCGGCCCGCGGCTTACTCAGGCTGATTTTGCCCTGTTCGTAATCCCGCAGCTCCCAATGAGAAAAACGGGCCTGCGCATCGGCCTTGAGTCTGCCAATGACAAAATCCCTGTTTTTAATGATTTCATCCGGCGTATGCTGCTTCTTGCCGCTGGTCGAATCCTCTTCCGTCAGATGCGACAAGATCTGTATCTCGTATTCCTGATCGCCGTTTTGAGCTTTGTAGCGCGCCCGCGGATTGGCAATCGAGCAATCAACGTTTTCGGCGAAGCGGCTCTTGCCCTTCTGATTAAGCAAGCAATAGGACATCACGTGATACGCTGTAACGAACAGTCCATCGGCCGAGATCAGGAAACCGGAACCGAGATTAGCTCGTCTCAGTTCACCGTTCATTTGGTATTCAACGACGATCTTTAAGCTTCGGGATCTGACATCGTGCCAGCTAAATGAGGCTCCGATGTCTTTAAGCTGTTCGGCAGCGGTCAGATAACTAGCTCTTGCAGGGGATGCCAGTACGAGCCAGAAGAGTATTGAAAGGATGAAGAGTTGCACTGTGACTGCCGCGCA
>JAJONK010000436.1 GCA_021323355.1 Deltaproteobacteria bacterium | reverse complement strand
TGCCGCGATATTTGCCTTCGAAATACTCCTCGATCTCTTCGTGATTTTCGTAGATATGACCGTCCGCATCAATGACCTTGGGATGTGTCATGACAGTTCTCCGAATCTCTGAGGTAATCTCGGCTGACCGTAGACTGTGCAACTTCGACTGTCAAGGAATAGGTGAGCGCTGTTCAGGGTTTCAACCTTTGAAGATCGCAGCCGTTCAAAAGTTCAAGGTTCAACCGTTCGAGGACAAAAGAATCCTTGGGAGAGTTCGACTTTCGAGAGTTAACAAAAGTCCGGATGGTAGATCCCAAGGTCCGGCCACAATCAAGAAATCTCTTGGCAAACGATTTACGCCTACGTTTGTCTCATTTCGAAATTCCGCCTTCGTTCATGACTTCATCGAGGAGTGTTTCGTCGATGAGCTGTGCTGCGTTGATCGGCCGGTCGATTTTTTGCGCAGTACGGGCAAAGTCGACAAGCAATTGATATCCGCTTACCCGGTTTCTTCCATCCGGGCTGAGCAAATCCAGGAGCTGCTTGTAAGCCAAAGCCGCGGTCTCTTGGTCCATGCTGAATTCCCGGGCGAGGAGCTGCGTCGTATCGGCGCGGTTATCTCGGATATAATTCATCGAGCGCAGCGAAGCGCGGATGAATCGTTTTACCGTGTTGGGCTG
This sequence comes from Deltaproteobacteria bacterium, assembly GCA_021323355.1. GTDB lineage: Bacteria > Desulfobacterota > Binatia > UBA9968 > UBA9968 > WHTF01. Next base: position 3,017 of record JAJONK010000436.1, on the reverse strand, counting down.
CTTCTTGACCTTCTCGGCATTCACGACTACAGCCGTGCCCGGAACATCAACATAATCTCGGGTCGTGGCGAGCTTCGAAAAGCCCTCTTTGTCGGCAAGAAAATTAAAAGGAGAGCTCAACATCGTCGCGGCGATAGCGCCGGCTCTCAGTGCCGCAAAGCGTTCCGGCGTTCCGCCCATGGCAAGGAGATTGACGTCGCGCTCCGGCTGCACGCCATTTTTGATAAGGATGCGCCGCACCATGGTATCGACGAGCCCGCCGGGATTGAGCGAACCGATCGGGTGGCCTTTGAGGTCGGCAATGCGGCGATATTTGGCCTGCGCGTATAATCCCTGATCGACGTGAGCGTTGTAGCTCAAAACAATGCGCAACGGCGCGCCCGCTACGAAGGCGGTTACCGCGGTGGTACTGCCCATCGCAAAGTCGGCGTCATTGGTGAGCAACGTCTGGATATCCAAACCGCCGCGAATGTAAACCAGGCTCACATGAAGTCCTTCTCTTTGAAAGAAGCCCTTCTGCCGCGCGGTCTCCAAAATAGGGAAGTTGGTGATGGATTTGCTGGGGTAACTGACGACGATCTTCTCGGCTGGCGCGACGCTCTGACCCTGGGCGTGCGTTGCAACGACGGCAGCGACAATACCGCTTAACACAAACAAACAAGTTTTGAATGAGGCCGGCATGGTTCCTCTTCCTCGCGCCGAGTCAATGCCGCGGCTTAACGTACAAGGGGCGATCCGAACGCTTTGCTCTCGTGAGATCCTCAATAGTCGATGAGGTCTCAAAATGTCAACGGCAAACAGCCCGGCGCCAGAACAACTCCAGTCCGAAGTCAAGTCATTGCGCAAGCCGGAGCCTCGGCGATTTTTTCGTCTTCTTAGTGGATCTCCGGGGTGTTCTCCTGATACCTTCCGACCAGCGCCGTATTCGCGATAACTTTCCGTCGCATATCCTATTGTAGGCCGTCTATAGGATCTCTTGTTCTGATACGGATCCATTTGGATAAAGTGTTCTTTCCAATGTGTGTCGAGTTGAAAAATGCCAGGGACTCTTTTCGGCTAACAAAACATCGAATAAGATCAGCTCTTTGGTGAGTGCTGTCGGTCAATTTCTACTGGAGGAGCCGCGATGAGCTTTAATTCATCGACATACGTAAATTTCGTTTCCGCAGCGAGCGCCGCACAGGAAAGGCTTTTTCTGCAGTATCTCGGGCATCGATCCGACTTCGACATCATTATCATCGGTTCGGGAATCGGCGGTGGCGTGCTGGGCGACGACCTTGCAGAGCGCTTGGGCAAGCAGAAACGAATCCTGGTCCTGGAAGCCGGATCGTTTCTGTATCCAACCCACGTTTATAACGTCTGTCGTTTTCCGAACGCGAGTCTAGCCAAGCATTTCGGCTGCGGTACCTTCTGGCAGTCCGGGAACGAACAATCACAAAACTACATCGGCGAGCAACCGCAACTCAATTTCGGTGGCCGTTCGATTTTCTGGTCCGGCCTGATCCCGTCGATTCAGGGATGGGAGCTCGAATTCTTTCCTGATCGCGTAAGACAGGATTTGCAGAGCGGCCTCCTTGCGAGAGCAGGCGAGACGATGAACGAATCGCGATCGATGGGGGCGACGGCGCAGGCGATCGTCAGCAAGCTGCGGCAGAGTCCGTTGGCGCAGGACTTTTCGATTCAGGAAACGCCGCGCGCCCTGCACCAGCCTTATCTGACATCGGAGGGCGTCCCCAGTGATCAATTTTTTACCGAACCGACCGGCGTATTTAACACGGCCGAGCTGCTCATCAATCAGGCGGGCCTGACTCCGGGTGTAAACCATGGCGATGGTCCGGGACTCCAGCTTCTACTGAACCACTTCGTCGAGGATGTACAGAATGCCGATAGTAATCGATTCGAGCTTGTGACGCGCAATAGCCTGACCGGCCAGATACGAAATTTCAATGCCGGCACAGTGGTGCTGGCCGGTGGCTCCATCGAAAGTCCAAAGCTGTTGCGCCGCTCGAGCCTGTTTCCCTGGCTGCCCGATGGCGTGAAAAGTCTGGTTGGGCGCGGCCTTACGGATCACCCGACCAGCAATGAGATTACCACGTTCGTGACTAACATCGGCAGCGTGCCGATACCGAAAGATTCGCATGCCAAGATTGTCTTCTACTCGCGCGGTTTGCGCGATTCGCAGAACCAGATTCGGTATCCGTTCAATGTCGAGATGAACATCAACCACGAATACTGGCATCTCCGCGAGAATGATCCGAAGGAGAGGGATTCGGGCGGTGCGACGTCCAACGGAAACAGCGGCGCCTCCAGAGTCGATATCAAGTTCAGCTTCGGCAACTGTCTCGATAACACCAACGAGGTTCTACCGGCTCCTCCGTTCGGGTATGTGCCCCAAGTAAATTTCCGAAACTTGAAATGGATGGATCATCTGGCGCAATCGCGCTTCCCAGCGGTTGCGGGTTGGCAGAAAAGCTACGATGAAATTTGGGCACGGTGCACCACGCCGCCGGTAGCCTCCGCATGCCGCACCGGACAAGGTATGACGGACCCATCGAGTCGCAATCAGTTGTGGACGAGGATTTGCGCGTTGTCGGCACACAGCATCTTTATGTCTGCGATATGTCGGTGATGCCGTTCAGTTCGGCAGCGAATCCGGTGCGAACGCTGGTTGCGCTCGCTCTGCGGTTATCCAATCATTTTGGATAACCAGTCTCATGAAGCTGTTGTTGAGAAAACCGTAAATTCAACCAGGGAAGAGGTCGTTCGCATTCAGCAGGCTTATGGGATCAGGGTTGGATGCGTGCAAAGATCTAACTGAAGCTCTAGTGTTTGAAGCATCCTCTATGTTGAAAGGTGAAGAAATGAAGCAACGACTTCTGAAATCCGTTTGTGCAGGGATTGGATGGCTAGCGCTAACCCTCACGTTACTTGCTGGCTCGGCTCCGGTAGCCGCACAGGAGAGCAAATCGTTGGTAAGGCTGCACATCCCGGGTTACTCTCCTAATTCACTTCCGTTC
>JAJONK010000435.1 GCA_021323355.1 Deltaproteobacteria bacterium | reverse complement strand
TGATGATATGCGCGCAGGTTTCCGGCCCGCCAAAAACCACGCGGCGGTCGTTCACCATTGCATCGTAATCAAGATGAGCGAATACGCGCTGGTAAGCTTCGCTATGGGGCTCGAGATTGAGAGCGGCAAGCGCAAAGCCACGCCACCGGTTCCAATGTTCAAGAGCTTCGGCCCGAGCTTCGGCCTCACTGGCGCCGATATAGACGGGATACATAACGAACACGTCCTTGTCTTCTTTGGAGTGGCCCCCGTCGCGCAGCGCGTTCCAATACTGTTCGACCCGCGGGCGCTGGATTTCGTTGGTGGCGATCCAAGGCAAGGTCATCAGGTGATGGCCGCGCCTGCCGATCATCTGAAAGCTTTCCGGATCTTTATTGGCGGTCACGTAAATCGGCGGGTGCGGTTTCTGGATAGGCTTGGGGAAGACGGCAACCTTGGGGAAGGAATAGTGCTTACCGGTCCACTCAAATTCTCCGCCGGTCCAGGCGCGGATAACGATATCCAAAGCTTCCGGTAATCTTTGCTGAGCGGTGTCCCAGTCGGCGCTGAAGACTTTGTATTCCGTCGGATGCATGCCGCGACCGGCGCCGAGAATGACCCGGCCATTGGAAAGCAGATCCACCATGGCGAATTCCTCGGCGATGCGCAGAGGATTGTGCATCGGCAGAATCGACACCGCCGCACCCAGCCGCATGTTTCTCGTGCGCTGCGCCGCCGCGGCGAGAAGCACCGATGGGCTCGGCATCATGCCGCCGAAGTAGCGAAAGTGATGTTCGGTTACCCACAAAGAATTGAAGCCAAGATCTTCCGCCGCATCGATCTGCTCGAGCCAGCGAGCATAGAGCTCAGGGCTTTCGCCGTCGAGTTCCGGCACGTAAGTATTTAAAAGATAGTAGCCAAACTTCACGATCAGGGATCTCCTGCAGGTCAGCGTTAAAGTTTCATGAGAGCCTTTTCTCGCTTATTCCATTTCATGCGTTGTCCATCCAGATCCCGCCCTTCAAATTGACAAAAGGACCGAGCGCGAGCCATCCGGAGCGAAGGCAATAAGCCGCAGCCTTGTAGGAGCCTGCAATCTCCGGCTTTTACAGCTGACTCCGGCCAAATTGTCAACCTAGATCCAAGCACCACAAACGCCGTTGCGATTGTTCGCTTCTGTGCCTTCGCTCCTCCAGGCCCGCTTCTCAATCATATATTGAGATAACTTTGTCCGCGATTACCTGTTATCGGACAGCCTGCGCTTTGAAGCCGGCAACCGTGGTCCGCCAGCCATCTTCGTTCTCGCCGGGGACGACAGGAAAATAATAGCTCACTCGATCCAATAAGCCGTGATATTTTTCCAGCACCCGCGCCGGCAGCTCCGCCCAGGTACCGCGCAGCGCGAAATCGTCAAGCATCGCGTCGCTAATCAGCAACGGCATATCGTTCCACCGGCCCGACGCCGCCAGGCGCCCGAGCTGCTGAGCCGTTTCGCCCCAACCTTCGATTTCGAAAACCGGGCGGTACTGAGGAGTGCTGGCATAAAACGCAATCTGCTGGCGAATCTCAGATTCGTGCCGCTCGACTTGTTTCGGATCAACGGTGGGGATGACAAAGATACTGCTCGATAGCTCGATTGCTTTACGATCGCGATCGCCTTGGGTCAAACCGCGTTGAATACTGGGTGTGACTACTTCGCGCAGATAGCGGCTAGTGTGCAGCGGGTGAACGTGAAAGCCCTGGCATAATTCGCCGGCGAGCTGGCACATGCGCCGGTTGACACCGGCGATGTAGAGTCCCATTCTGCCAACAGTCCCAAATAGCTCTCAAGGCCAGGATCACTTCGCGCATCTTTTCGACTGGTTTTTCCCACTTCACGCCGAAGCGCCGCTCATTGTGTCCCTTGACCTGAGTGCCAAGTCCCATAATAAACCGACCTTTGGAGAAACGCGCCAGATCCCAGCCGGTATGAGCCAAGATGGTTGGACTGCGGGCGAATGCTACCGCGATACTCGTTCCCAGACTCAAGTTCCGGCTATGCTCGGCCGCCAACACCAGGGGCAAGAAAGGCTCATGCGCCGTTTCGAATGTCCATAACCCATCAAACCCTGCTTCATCTGCGAAGCGCGCCAGCGCGGGCATCTGGCGCAGATCATGAACCAGCAGGCTAGCGTCGATTTTCATTAGCGTGTGTTGCCGGGAAAAGCTGCTCCAGTCTAGCAGTAAACGATTAGCGCAAAAGTCCTACACAGCCAGTACGTGAGATATCGTATAGCCCGAGCCAAATGGCATAGACGACTTTACGCAGGTCGTAATTCAGAATCCCAAGGCGCAGCCGCCTTTGCGCGGGTCCGAGCCTCCAACGAAAGCTCCGGATTGTGGATCGATGACAATCGCGTGAGCGCCGCCGAAGCTCTCCGGAGTTCCAGCGACGATCCGATGGCCGCGGCGCGATAATTGGTCCCTGACGGCTTGAGGAAATTCCGGCTCCAAGGCTACTTTCGCGGCGTCAATATGATTGAAGCGCGCCGCCGAAATCGCTTCCTGAACCGTCATGCCGAAATCGATCAGGTTACAGATGATCTGCGCCTGAGCTTGCGGCTGAACGTGGCCGCCTTTCAGTCCCAGCGCGGCGTAGGGTTTTCCGTGGCGCAAGATCATGCCGGGCATCAATGTATGCACGCAGCGCTTGTGCGGGCCGATACAATTCGGATGGTTGTCATCCAGCGAAAATAAGTGACCGCGATTCTGCAAGATAATCGCAGTTTCAGGTTCGACCACGCCCGAACCGAAGCCCATGAAATTGCTCTGAATAAAGGACACGAGATTGCCTTCGCTATCGGCGGCGGCAACATATTCTGTGTCGGTGCCCGATGGCGCATTGATCATTTCGCCGGCGGCGTGATCGGTTCGGATTGTTTGCGGCACTTTCATGAAATCGCGATCGGCGAGATGTCGATCGCGGTCGGCAAAAGCGAGCTTCTTAGCCTCAATCATCAGATGCAAGGCATCGGCGCTGTTCCCGCCCAATGATTTCAAATCGAATCCTTCGAGGATCTTCAGCATCTCGAGCGCGACAAAGCCTTGAGTTGCCGGAGGGAGCTCATAGATATCGTAGCCGCGGTAATTGGCCGTGATCGGCTCCACCCAATCCGAACGATGCGCGGCGAAATCTTCGAGGGTAAATAGCCCGCCGTTCTTTTCAGAGCAGCGAACCATCTTCGCCGCGATATCGCCCCGGTAGAAAACCTCCGGGCCTTCATCAGCGATGCGCCGCAACGTCTTTGCCATCCGCGGGTTCTCGAAAATCTCTCCTGCTCGAGGCGTCCGCCCGTTGGTGAGATAATTAAGCGACCCGCCTTCATCGGCTGCCAGTCTCGCTTGCGACTCCTTCCACTGCTCCGCCGTCAGCTCGGCCACAGGAAAACCATCTTCGGCGTGGCGAATCGCGGCTTGCAGGACATCGGCGAGCTTCGTCGTGCCGTACGCGTCCAGCAGCGTAGACCAGCCATGCACCGCTCCTGGAACGGTGACGGAATGAATGCCGCGTTGCGGCATCTCTTGAAAGCCGTTCTTACGGCAGAATGCGAGGCTCGCCGCGTGCGGCGATCTACCGCTGGCATCCAGAGCCCTGATTTTCTTTTCCTTGGCTGCATAGAACAAACAGAATGCGTCGCCGCCGATGCCGATAGAGCTCGGTTCAACGACCCCGAGCACCGCCGCTGTCGCGATCGCCGCGTCGATGGCATTGCCGCCGTTCATAAGAATCTGCACACCAGCGAGGGTCGCCAGCGGCTGGCTCGATGCGACCATGCCGTTTTTTGCCAAAATGGAAAATTCTGTTGTCATAGATTCCTGGTGCGCGAAGATGGCGTACGCTGCGGGGATTTGCGCCGCTTAGCGCGTTTTGAGAATTTGCGAGTAGAGCTTCGCCGTCTCATCGAGATTCTGCATTTCCTCCGGATGCACCACATGACGCTTGTAGCCGCGAAACAGGCGCGCCGGTTTTGGTTCGACATCGCTGCGCGATGGGATGCGTTGGAAATCCCAAAGTTTTTCCTGCCCTTCTTTTGACAAAGTGAAATCGATAAACAGCTTGGCCGCGTTCGGATGGCTTGCTTTGGCTCCGGCCATGACGGTATTGACCGAAATCACCGCAGGCTCGAGCGCCACCCAATCGACGGGCGCGCCTTTCTCCGTGAGATATTGGATGATGTTGGCGTAAGCGATCACCAGAGGAAATTCGCCGGCGGCGGCCAACTGAGCTCGCATGGTGCTGCCGCGCATGACCACCGGTTCTTGTTCCGCCAATTTTTTCAGGTAATCGAGCGCCCTGTCTTTGCCCCAAGCCGAGATCAAACCTTGGAGAAGTGTCACGTACGTCGAATCAATCGAAATTTTTTGTTCGCGCCATCTCGGCTGCAAAAGATCGTCGTAGCTGCTGGGAATCGGTTGTCCCTTGGTGAGATGAGTGTTGTAACCTAGTACGATGGAATTGACATAGACCGACGTCCAAAAACCTTTTTTATCCTTCAAGTCGTCCGGAATCATTTTACGTTCCGGAGAAGCATAGGAAGCAAGAAGCCCCATGTTCATAAGCGGCAGGACAATCTCGCCGGTGCCATGGGCCACATCAAAATAGTTCTTGCCGGCCTTAGCTTCAGTGCTGATTCGACTCAGTAAAGCGTTTCCACCCAATCGAATAATGGAAGGCTTCAAAAACGGGTATTTTCGGCGGAACCGTTCCATGAACGACGTGCTTTGATCCGCGCTCATGGTGGTATACCAGACGATTTCTCCTTCCTTGCGCGCCGCTTGAATGATCTTTGGATCGGATCCTTCCTGTGCATCCGCGGCAATCGCCGATGAAGCGACAATCCACACCAACAGCAAGAGTTTACAGCAAAACACCTTCATCGGATTTGTCCTCAATGGATCGCATTGCTCGTTGATGCACTCAGCTCCGCGGCTCTTCGAATTCAGTTTAAAAAGCCACGCTTTTCACTTGGGCCAGCGCAGATTAACCGCCATATCGACCCAGTGTCCATCAGGATCCTGGATTCGATGATCGGAATCCTTATCCGACTTGGTGTCGATCTCGGAGGGAAACCCCGCCTCCTTCAGCTTGCGTTTGATGTCGTCGAGATCGTCGACCTCAAAGCCGAAATGGTTGATGCCCTCTTTTTGATCGTCACGTTTAACTTCTATAAGCGCGATGTTGACGTCGCCATCCGACATATAAATGGCCCCGCCGAAGCCGCGCTTGGGCTCGAGACCAAAAATCTTTTGATAGAACTCCACCATCTTTTCACGATTCTTTGTCATGACTGCTATGTGTCTCACCTTGGGTCGCATGTTGTTGCCTCCTCTATCTCCGCAGACTCCAGCGAGTAGAGTTTTGCTGCGTTCTGCCACTGTATCTGTTGTTTCTCTATCTCAGGTAATTCGGCGAAAGTTAACTCCGCTCGACGGCGCGTGTTGGGCCATGTGGAAGTTGCCAGGGGAAAATTGCTCGACCATAAAATATTCGCGGTGCCGAGATAACCTCGAACACGCAAGCTCATTCGATCGTACCAGCAGGTAAAGTAGCATTGACGTCGGAACAGCTCCGAAGGCTTGAGCGGATAGCCTTCCGACGGCAAGCCGTCGGCATCGGATTGGTAGTCGGCGTATTCCATTTCATACGCTCCCCAGCCCAGCGAGCCTTCAGCAAAGACCACCTTCAGCTTGGGGAAGCGGTGCAGCACGCGGGAGATCATAAAGTTAGCGACCACCGCGATAGAGCTCACCGGCCGAACCACGTTGCTGAAAGCCGCCGCCAAGTCCGGCGAGAAATCATCTCCCGGGCGCATTTGAATTCTCGGCGACGCTCCTGAATGAAAGCTGATCGGCACGCCGAGTTCCTCACACAGCGCCCAGAGCGGATCGTATGCCGGCTCGTTGATGTGCGGCACGCCGCGCAGCTCCATCGGCGATGCCGGGTAGATCACGCCCCGATGTCCCTTTGCCACAGCTCGTTTGATCTCCGTCACCGTCTGCTCGATGGGCCAAATTGGCACGATACACTGCGGCACGAAGCGCGGGCTGACGCTCGCCCATTCATCGATTAGCCAATCGTTGTAGGACTGCACGCAAGCCAGTTCCAAATCAGGATCGTCGAGCTTGCCGAAGCTCTCGCCCTCCAAACCACCGACAATCGGATAAAGCACCGAGTAGTCGATACCGTCGCAATCCATTGCTTTGAGTCGATCCGCGGCTTTAAAAGCCGCCGGCGGAACCTCGCTCCAGCG
>JAJONK010000434.1 GCA_021323355.1 Deltaproteobacteria bacterium | reverse complement strand
AGACGATCCAAGATGCACGCTACCAGCGCCGCAAAGGGCCGCGGCGACTGCGGCCTGAATTGCCTCGGGAGCGCAATGATAAATGAGTCGAGCGGCAATAACGTGCGAAACCATTCCATGCTCGACAAGAATCACCAGCAGCGCATCGAGCATTTTCGCTTCATTAGGCGTGGGCAGTCGACCGCGCAGCATGAGCGACGTCATATCAGTGAAAGTGATTTTACCGACCAGATCTTTATTAAGATCGTATCCGCGAACGAGAATACGGTGAAGCTCGGCCTTGCCGATACCGGTCACGATTTTTGGTTGTTGTTCTGCCATGGATCCTCCCATTGATTTAGATGGGCGGATTCTAGGCCACGCCGTTCCAAGCCGCAACGGCTAATGGGAGAATTTAACCGAGACGGAGAGACTAAACGTCCCGGCCCGCCGTTTGCTCGCTTGTCAGACCGCAGCGGTTTCGTGTGAGCCAGTGAACCAGCATGAGTACGCTAATGATCCCTATCCAAGCGGCGACTCCACGTGGAACCGAATAACCAGCCTAAGTCATCGCGCGTGTAGTCGCCAAAAACCCGCACCGACTTCAAGCCAAAAATCCAACCCGCATGCAAGCCGATCGCTAGATATAGGTTTCCCGTCCGGAAAAATGCATAGCTCAAAACTACCCCGAGCAGAAACAGACCGAACATTCCCGGAAGAAAATTCAGTGGTTCTAGAAACGGAGTGAAGGTGTAGGATAGATGACGAAATCCGGCCAGCGGATCAAAGTCATCGACGAAGTAGGGTTCTCCTGGCTTGACGAAGTGTAACGCCGAATAGAATAAGTTTGATAGCACAACGGCTCGAACCAGCCTGCCGTTTTGAAGCATGCCCTTGAATAAAATTCCGCGAAAAAAGATTTCTTCTAATGATCCGGCAAAAACTCCCGACAGCAGCGCGCTTAAGGAACGCGATAATGAGCGCGATAAAGACAGCCTGAAATAAGGCTCAAAGACCTGAGCGACCGACATTGCTAAAAGTAACGCCGCAAGAGATCCCACGGCTAAGCTCCAGCCACGGAGCAGATCGCCGCCGCCTCTACGGAGGCTGACAAAACCCAGTTCGGCAAGATTGCCAATTCTAAGCAGGGGGCGGCAGAGGAAAAATAACACGATGCCCGAAAACATGAATGTACGGTTAAAGATGCGTGAGAAAGGAAAACGTTCGACGCCCGGCAACCGGGTGACCACCCAATCCGTCCCGATCGCAAACCATGGGCTGAGAAGACCCGTCAGCGCTAGCACAATGACGAGAAAAATTAGCAGTCTTTGATGTGTGTTCATGCATTTCATGGAGTGTTTAACTATGGTATACGATCTGAAGCATGACAAGCACGCATCAGAAAAAACTGATCAATAACGTTGCTCTAATCACCGGCGCAACGCGCGGCATCGGCAAAGCCGTCGCCGCTGCGTACGTCCGTGAAGGTGCCCGCGTGTTTATTTGCGCTCGCAACCAGCAGGAGGTTGCGGTAACCGTGCGCGAGTTTCGCTATGACAGCACCGACGCACAGGTTGATGGTTGCGCAGGTGACGTCGGCAAAGAGAACGATGTCTGCCGGATCGTCGATGCCGTCATTGAAAGATTTCAAAAGATTGACACGCTTGTCAACAATGCCAGCTTGCTCGGGCCACGGGTGGCTCTCGTTGAGTACCCGTTTAGGCAATGGGAAGAGGTGATTCGCGTCAACTTGCACGGTGTATTTCTTTTATCCCAGGAGGTGGTCAAACGTATGATCGTGCAGCGTCATGGTTCCATTATCAATGTCTCGTCGGGCGTTGGGCGTGTCGGTCGAGCTCGGTGGGGCGCCTACGCGGTGTCAAAGTTTGGTCTGGAAGGACTCACCCAAGTTCTGGCTGACGAAGTTAAGGAGTTTGGCATTCGGGTAAACAGCGTCAATCCGGGACCGACGCGGACCGAGATGCGCGCCGAGGCCTATCCGGAGGAAGACCCGCTGACGTTACCGACACCGGAACAGATTACGCCAATCTTCGTTCATCTGGCTTCTGCTCAGTCAGAAAACCTCACTGGTCAAATGTTGGAGGCGCAAGACTGGTCAGAGCCGATCAATTGACCCATTCCTCTATTGTTTATAAAACCTGATACTTTCATTCCTGGGTAATGGATTTTCGCTAAAGAACACGGGGCACGCTTTGATTTACGTAGTGAAAGTGAAAGGTCGATGACATCGCCCTTATCTAGGCTTGTGGTGAAAAGCGTGGGCGAGCAACGCCGCGCGGAACCATCGGCAGGTAGGGGAGCGCGGCTCGTGGAGGCGGCTCAAGATAAGCTTGACCGGACAACCGTGACCGAGCGAGAAATGACTCTAAAAATGGAAGGTAGGAAATGAAAGCGATTCGAGTGACCGCCGTGTTTCTATATGCGCTGATGTGTGCCGCGACGCTGGCGCAGGGGCAAGATCTTAAAAAGATTAAAATCGGCTATCCCGCGGTATCCTACAATCAAATCCATATCTGGGTAGCCAAAGAGGCTGGATTGTTTCGCAAGTATGGCCTGGATGCCGAAGTCATTTTTTTCCGTGGCGGCGGGATGGCAACTCAGGCACTGGTTGCCGGCGATCCGCCGATTGTTAACATCGGCACAGTAGTGCTCGCGGGATTGCAGGGTTACGACGTGGTTCTCATTGGCTCCTCGGAGAGTACCTATAATTACTCTGTGGTGGCGCGCCCCGCGACTACAAAACTAGAGCAACTCAAGGGAAAACGATTGGGCGTAAGCGGTTTCGGATCAGCCTCGCATACCGCCGCGCTGATCCTTCTCAAAAGGTTTAACCTCGAACCTAACAAAGACGTCATGCTCGTGGTTTCCGGGCCCACTCCCGACCGCTTGGCGGCAATGGAGTCGAACCGCATAGACGCCACCATTCTGACTCCCTCGGAAACTCCGAGAGCGCGCAAGCAGGGCTTCATTGAAATCTTTGATATGCTGGATCTAGGAATCGAGGTGCAAGGGAACGGCTTTGCCACTTCCCGGACGTTTATTCGCAATCAGCGGGAAACCGCCTTGAGCGCGTTGAAGGGCTACGTTGAGTCGATCCACTATATCCATAAGAATCGAGACGAAACCAAGAAAATTGTCGGTCAATACCTGCGCAGCGCGGATGCCGAAGCTCTCGAAGCGACTTATACCGCGTTCGTCAAAAGTGTCGCCAAGCGGCCCTACCCGACGCTAAAAGGAATTCAGTATTTGCTTGATGATCTAGCTGTGAAAAATCCGCAGGCAAAAACTGCTAAACCCGAACAGTTCGTTGATCTGAGTTTGCTGCAACAGTTGGAGAAAGAGGGATTCTTTGCCGAAATGGCAAAGCGCTACCCATAGTCGTGATTTGTTTATAACGCACTGTGGTACTATTGATGTAGGAAGAAGGTTATGAATCAAAATATCGGCAAGCAATTCCCCGATTTTGAAATGGTCGATCATGACAGTCAACCGGTTAAGCTTTCGCAGTATGCCGGCAAATTTCCTTTGATCCTGTCGTTCTATCGCGGATACTGGTGAGGCAAATGCCAGGTGCAGTTGCGCCATTATGTCGAATTCCAGAAAGAGCTGGCGATTAACTATTGTAAGCTGTTGGTGGTGAGCGTCGATCCGCCGGAAGTAAATTCGGCCTTTCGAACCGGTCTCGGCGCCGAGTTTCCGTTTCTAAGTGATCAAGATCGCAAAGTCGTTCAAGCCCTTGATATGACCGAAACCTCAAAGTCGCGCGGCATTACAGCAATCCCTTACACCTTTTCGTTGATGCCGGATCTGACGGTTCACAGCTTTTACTGTGGCTACTGGTACGTCGGCCGTCCTACTCTCGATGAGCTGCGCATGGATCTGCGCGCCA
>JAJONK010000038.1 GCA_021323355.1 Deltaproteobacteria bacterium | reverse complement strand
GAAGAAACTCGATCTCGAACCGAGCAGCGGCGAAGAGGTCGAGACTCTGGTCAAGGAAGTGATGTCCCAGCCGGCGGACGTAATCGACCGGCTGAAGAAACTCATGGGCAAGTAGAGCCTTGCGCTAGCTCACCCGTCTTCTGTAATCACATCAAGATGCCATGCTGAAGTCGTCGGCATCGACGTCGCTTGCCTGACTCAGGAGATCCTGTGGTCAATGAGCATCTCGCAACCTATTTAAATGACCATCTAGCGGGCTCGGTTGCTGCCATCGAACTGTTGGAGCATCTTCAGGCTGCTTATGTGGGCGATGAGCTGGAGCATTTTTTCACCGGGCTCCGCAACGACATCGAGGCCGACCGTCAAGAACTTAAACAGCTGATGGACCAACTGAAGATCGCGCAGAGCCGCCCGCGTAACGCGGGAGCCTGGATCGCCGGTAAGTTTGCCGAGTTGAAGATGCGACTGGACGACAGCGCGTATGGGCCACTAAGACTTCTTGAAAGCCTCGAAGCCGTGGAACTCGGCATCACCGGGAAACTAGCGCTCTGGCGGGCTCTGATTGCCGCGGCGGAAATTGCTGCCGCTCTTCGTGATGCTCTCGATTATCAACGCTTGGCGAGACGAGCGACAGAGCAGATAGAGCGGGTGGAATTTCGCCGTCTCGAAGCCGCTAAGGCGGCTTTCACGGGGCTCCGCTAGCTCGGCCGTTGCAAACACCGAGGCTCTAAGTGAACAAGTGCAGCGGATGTAAAGTCGCAGGATCAGACGGAGGGATTCTCGCGCCGAGGTAACAGCAGGGGGAAGGTGAGCAAGACAGAGGTAAGCGTGAGAGCGAGATGCTTGAGTGTTAGTGATTTGGTGGTAATAATAAGGATGCCGGCTTTGCAGCAGCGGATTCAAACTGCCGTTTGTCGAGACCATGAGAGCGCATTTTACGCGCCAGCGTTCTCACCCCCACATGGCAGCTTCTCGCGGTTAAATCGATTCGTCCGCCGCACATTGATAACTTGCGTATCAGATACTGCTTCTCTTGATCTTTGATCCATTTGAAGAGAGGGGTGTTTTCAGCACGGGTTTCTGTTTCCCATCCATTATCAGCTCGCTGCTTCGGCAGCCTTGCTTCTCTGATGATCTGCGATCTTTCCAAGACAATCATTTTTTCGAGCACATTTTGCAGCTCGCGGATATTACCGGGCCAAGAATAGGACATCAGACGATCGAGTGTCTGCTTCGATATGCCGGTGATTCCTTTCTGGATAGCCAGCGGGTGACGATGAAGAAAATCCTGCACCAGCAGGGGAATATCGCCGAGACGCTCGCGTAAAGGGATCAGTTCAACAGAGATCACATTGATGCGGTAGTAAAAATCTTCACGCATTTTTTTTTGCGCGGTAAGATGTTCGAGCTTGAGATTGCTGGCGGCGATGACGCGCATATCGACGTTGATTGATCTGCTTGATCCCAGCCTTTGGACGAGGCGGTCCTCCAGGACACGCAAGAGTTTGGATTGCATGTTAAGCGAGATGCTTTCGATTTCATCGAGAAAAAGGGTGCCTCCGTGGGCGAGCTCAATTTTTCCTGGCCGGGCCTGGTCGGCGCCAGTAAACGCACCTTTTTCGTAACCAAAAAGCTCGCTCTCCAGCAGGCTCTCGACAAAACCGGCGCAGTTGATCGCAATGAACGGCTTCATTCGCCGTGAGCTATAATAATGAATGGTTCTTGCGACCAACTCCTTTCCCGTCCCCGTTTCCCCCTCGACGAGAACGGTCATGTCGGTATCGGAAACCATTCGAATGGTTTCAAAGAGCTCGTGCATCGCCGGTGTCTTACTGAGCATGCCGCCGAAGTTGTAAAACTCCTTCAAGGAGCGCCGCAGGTGTCGAATGTCGGTAAACACCTGCGCCTTTTGCAATACAAGTTGCGTGGACTCCTGGATTGCTGACAAAGCGAAAGGCTTGGCAAAGTAGTCGCTGGCCCCGAGCTTTAGAACCTCGATGGCTGTTTTAAGATCACCTTGGCCGGTAATCACAATCACCGGCACGTCAGGGTAGTTCATCCGGATGTGCTTGACCAGTTCAACGCCGCTCATCCCTGGAAGGCGGATATCGATGACCGCGAGATCGATATCTAGTTGTACCAACGCTGGTAACGCATCTTCGGCACAATGAGCAACGGTCACTTGATAATTGTAATGATTGTAAACGCCCTTGAGCTCCTGGCAGGCTAGCTCATCGTCATCGACGACTAAGATATGCGGAATTGGTTCCGCCGGGGATTGACTTTGTTTGCTGAGCTGCCTTGCCATTGTTCTTTGACACTCAGGAGCTGATGCAGTGACGTGATTCATCTTGTATTCGGCCGGCGATATCCGATAAGGACAGAACCTCTTCTGCAGCAGGCGAGCGATTTTTTGTTCGAAGAATACATTCTTCCAGCTCCACGAGCAGTCTCTGGACTTTCTCGATCGAATCGGTAACCGCATCCGATCGTGCCGGAAAAGAGCCGGTGATCTTGAACAACTCAAACGCGCCGGCAATGTCGTGGACGCAATTTCGAATGTCGTGGGTTAATGTCTCGAAGGCCTTGCTTAAATCAATACTGATCGGCGGGCATTCCGGCGCGTTGGTCAACAGGCGGGAGACATCCGTATAGGCGCTTAAGATACCGCCGCGCTGGTTATCGGCGTTTTGAAACGCAATCGAAACATCCCTGATCCAGATTTCATTCGCGCCGCCGTTAGGAAGAAAACGGTAGGCACAACTAACTTGCGTCCGTTCGGTTCGAAGCCTTTTACGGGCTTCCAATATAACGGGGAGGTCTTTGGGGTTGACCCGGCTGAGCCATAGGGATTTGTTTTGTTGAAAATCGCGCTCTGAAAAGCCGGTGAGTCGCAACGCGTGGCGGTTGAAAACGCAAAAACAGGGATGAACAGTCCAGACAGCCGCTCCCCGAGGGAACGCTTCAACAATCTTTTCGACGATTTGTCTCTTAGGCGATGGAGCCATCATTTTTGCCAATGTGGCGATCAATCTACCCGTCGATGACAAGTCAAGCTGACTCCTGATAACTAGTATCAGCTTCCTCCAATGTCAACCGAAAAATTTGCTTGCCGCCTTTTTCTTGGATCCACCGTTTCTGGCAGCTAAAACGGTGATTTAGAAGAGATTCTATTGTTTGCCCGAAAATGTTTAAGCGCATTGCGCTTGTCTAAAATTAGCATGCTATTCGCCACAATCATCTCATAGTTAAAGGTTGAGTGATCGGTCAAGATGAGTACGCAGTCCATTGTGTGCAAAACCTCGGGAGTCATTTCCGTAGAGGTTAATGTTCGATTGTCGATCTTCAGAAAGGGAACATGAGGGTCGGAGTAATACACCGTCGCGCCTTTTTTTTGTAGGCTGCGCATCAGTTCAATTGCCGGCGACTCGCTGATGTCGCCGACGTTGCGCTTGTCGGTGACGCCTAAAGCGAGGATCTTTGAGCCCTTCAGGCTTTTCGCTTTTTCATTCAATGCATTCATCACATCACTGATCGCCAGTTCGGGCATGTGGTATTCGTTGAGTTGACCTGCCATCTCCATTACCGCCCAGACATCGATGCCGAGCTTGTCACAAACGAGAGCCATTTCGTTGGCGACAGCGAGGTTGACACTGCGCAGCGTGCTGTCGATGAGCTTCACCATCTCGGCCGCTTCGGGCGAGCAGACCGGAACAATTCTCTCGATAAACTGCTGATACAATAGGGTTGCGAGCTCCATGCAGCGCGACGTCACGCCGCCAATCACCTTCGCAACATTAGGCGCTATATAAGTTTTGTTCCCGGCATCGATCCGCTCCGGTGAGTAGGCCAGGAAAAAATCTTTGCCCAATTGAAGACGCTTGTTGTAAAGGATCGATACTGCGACGTCGCGAATTGTGCTTGGGTAGATCGTGCTCTCGAGAATAATGAGTTGTCCCTGATGGAGATGATTGTGGATCGCCTCGATAGCGGCAATGACATAGGATAGATCCGGCGTTTGATCGCCATCAATCGATGTGGGTACGCATATACTCACGGCATCAAGATTCTCAACCGCCGCCCAAGATTGCGTGGCTTTGATTTTTCCCTTGGTCACTAAAGCCTGGAGAATTTCGCTGGGCACATTGACGATGCACGACCGCCCGGCGTTGACAGCTTCGACTTTTGCCAATTCAATATCGATACCGGTTACCTGGAACCCGGATTTGGCCATCTCGACCGTTAGGGGAAGACCTACATAGCCGAGTCCAATGACGCCCACTCTGGCAGTGCGGTCACGGATCTTTTTCTCGAGATCTTTCCCTATTGCAGCAGGCTGCGGAGCGTTTGCGTTTTTACGATGGGTATTCATCGCGCCCTTTTGTTTGGATTTTCAACCGAATTCTCGATTCGTAATTGCCTAGGACATGCCTTTGCGTTGCATGAAAATCTCATCCATGGGAGATCACCGCTTTCAAATTGAGGCAGATCAAAGCCAGGCCGACTCCCAGCTGCAGGATTCGAGACGGGAGCCGTAAGCAAGAGTGGAAATCCGGCCGCGAGCAGCACAGAAGCGGAGAAGACTCCGAATCCCATACCGAGCGTTCCGTCGAGCAGTTGACCTACCGCACCGACGAGGAGAACTAAAAAGAAAATCCCAGCTTCGTCCATCATAGCTTTACTCGTTTGGGAACGCCTAGGGGGTGCGCGGCCAGCCTGCAGCTGTCAATGAGGAGGAATCGGGTGGCGTTAGGCGACTAGAGAATGAATTTCGGCAGGTTGCAATGTGACAGCGTTCTCATCCGGGTAATCCAGCAGAAATCTGCGGTCGATCAAGTAGTTGATGATTTGGCGGGAATTGTACTCGGGAGAACAGCCTGTGGTATTTAACTGAATCTCGGGATTAAGCGGCTCCTCATAGGGATCATCGATGCCGGTAAAGCCTCTGATCTCTCCACGGCGCGCTTTGGCGTACATACCTTTGATATCGCGATCCTCGCAAACTTGCAGCGGAGTATCGACAAACACTTCAATGAAATGGTCTTTCCCTACCATGCTGCGGCATTCGTTGCGTGCCGCCCGGTAAGGGCTCACCGCCGCGCAAATAACCACGCCGTGATGACGTACGATCTCGGAGGCGACAAAGCCGATCCGAAGAATGTTTGTATCTCGGTCTTCCTTGCTAAATCCGAGTCCTTTGGAAAGATGCGTGCGAACGACATCGCCATCGAGCACGGTGACTTGCCTCCCATGCTCCATCAACAGAATCGCGACGATCTCCGCTATAGTGGATTTGCCGGCGCCGCTGAGACCTGTGAACCATAAGCAGAATCCTTGTTGATGGGCGGGCAGTGAAATTTTCGATAAGATGGCCGCGGTTTCCGGGCGAGTGAACCAGCCGGGCAAGGTTGCTCCTTTGCATAAATATTCGTCACGCACTTGAGTTCCGGAGAGAGTCGCGACTCTGGTCCCAGCCGGAACTCGCGTTTGTTCTTCAAAGCGCGCTTCATCCGGCAGGTAAACGATTTCTTGGAAGGGAATCATCTTGACGCCGATCTCCGGGGCTACTTTACGAAGGAGATTTTGGGCATCATAGGGTCCATAAAAAGGCCGTCCAGCGGAATCAACTCCCGGGCCGGCATGATCCCGGCCCACGATAAAATGATTTGCGCCGTAATTGCGCCGGATGATTGCATGCCAGACGGCTTCCCGCGGGCCGGCCATCCGCATCGCCAATGGCAGTAGGCTCAGGATCGTTTTCTTCTTATCGTAATAGCGTTCCACCAGTGCCTTGTAGGCACGAACACGAGTATAATGATCGACGTCGCCAGGTTTTGTCATGCCCACCACGGGATGAATCAGCAAAGCACCTCCTACTTGTGCGACAGCACGCTTGGTCAATTCTTCATGGGCTCGATGGATCGGATTTCTTGTCTGAAACGCAACGACGTTGCCATGGCCGAGTGCCTGAATCGTAAAACGAACCTCGGCCGGTTTCTTCCGAAGCTCTGTAAAGTCGTAATGCGTCGGTAGATTAAGCACCTTGAGCGAGCCCGATATGCACTGCTTTCCCCATAAAGCCATTTCAGCGATTAACGGATGACGAACATCGGTTGTGCCCAGGACCAGGCGCGCTTCTTCAGAAACATCGCATTCAAAAACCTCCTCTACGGTCATGATTGCCAGGAGCTCATTTTTGGGACTTCGAAGCGCAATTTCTTCTCGTGGCATGCCATCGAGATCCGGCACCGGAAGAGTAATCGGAATGGGAAACAAGGCGCCGTTTGCAAGACGCATTTCCTCGAGAACCCTGGTGTAATCAGCCCTGCCCATAAACCGATCCAGCGGCGAGAAAGCGCCGACCGATAAGAGCTCGAGATCACACATCGAGCGCGGCGAGAGTTGTAGGGAGGAGAGCTTATGGGCGCGCTTCGTGAGCTCTCGGTTTTCTTCATCCTGCACAACCAGGTTGACAAGCTCTCCCTGATACGGCGAAATAAGCCCCTCCGTCACATCGCTTATTGAAGCAACATAATCCATCGTATCTCCTCCGGGTTGTTAAGGTTTGTGCCTGAAATCGAACGTGATCTACTCGTGTGGTTGATTTTAGCCGATAACACTCTGCGCCATCTTGCCGATGGCAACGATCGAAGTTTGCCGGAGTCGGCGGATAACTGTCGCCGCTTCCGCCGATTCGGTACAAGGCGTGATGCTGATCATTGGATGCGGGTTCTACGTTCGATTGGAAGCCGATCGTGCCCCGTACATCGAGGCAAGCTTAAAACGAATTGATGTCAGCGAGCGGACCGGCAGGGCTTGTCCGGGAGCTGTAAATCTTTTCGTATAACAATGCCGCGTTGCTACCCGGCTATGTATCCTTGACGCCGTGTCGGACGGCCGCGAGGCATGATGCACGGGAGGCAAGTTCTAAATTTCCATCCGAGCACAGAACCGGAAGCTTGCGGAACTGCGAAGTATCGCTGTTCGGCCCGATAACATACCCAAGCCGCTCCCGAACTTCGGATTTGAGTTGCTGCTTTTCAGCGAGGTTACGTCTTCTCGGAGCTATTAACAGTCATGTTCAGAAAACAGCGAAGAAGGTGAATGAGATCGAAGTGCGCCCCGACCAACGATCCATCCAACTTGAATTAGCGCGGCTTATTGCAGCGCGGCAATGTAACGGAAATCGGCGGATTGCCAGGCGCCGTTGATCTCAAAGCGAAGCTGAGCCCACAAAGCGCGGCCGTCTGTAGGCAAGCCCGATACGGTCTTCGAAAGAGTTCTGCCGAGTCTGCCGCTGTCGTAAAGATCGCTTCCGCCCTGGCTGGAGCCGACCACCAGCTGCCACCGCTTAACCGTCGCTCCATTGTTGGTCCATTGGAAATTGACGTTTGCGCCAGGAAGTGCGGAACCGGCCGTAGGATTCGTCAGCTGCGGTGCAGTCGCGAGCGGAGCGGAAGACACATTCAGGACAACCGGCACCATTAGCGGAGAATTTTCAGCCCCAGGAGCGGTGATGCTGATAGAGCTCAGATGAGAGCCGGCGGCTAAGCCGGTCGAGTTCACGAGCACGGTTATGTTGGACGGCGTTCCTCCACTCGCCGGTGTTACCGAGAGCCACTTGGCGCCGGCGACAGCCGTCCACGGCAGACCGCTGCCACTGGTCTGGCTAACTGCCAAGGTCTTCGACGCCGGATCTGAGGTGCCCGATAGAGTGGAAAAATCAAGCCGGGCGGGGCTAACATCGACGATTGGGTGGCTGGGCTCGCACGAGGGTAGCGAAATCGCCGAAAGGTACTGTTGTTCCAATAAATCGCGTGGTGTTATGCCTGCGTCCGATAGTATCTGGTGAGCCGCGGTGCAGGCGTTTGTCATATCAATGAGCGGCGCCGGAAATGGTTGTGTCACTGTTCCTTGATTATTAATTCGATCTGTCAGCCCGTCTCCGCTCACGTTACCAGCCACATAGGCTTGGGCAATGTTACTGCTGCTATTGTCGCAATCAGCGTCTGAAGACACGCCCTTACAAACGATCAGCGCATCTTCCGCATCGCCGCCGTTGGAGGCATGAAAATTGTTGACCGCGTTGGCTCGCGCTCCATAGCGGATTCGCGTGCCATATCCGGCTCCCCAATCCCAAACGAAATTGTTTCTCATATCGAGGGTGGTATCTGGGTCGTGCAATCCGTTGCTGCCATCGCCGTAGCTAACTTGCGGATTTCTTTGCTGCGCTTTGACAAACAGGTTGTGATGAACGCTGATGCGGCTTGCCCGGTTGACGATCAACATCGCGTGAGAGCTAAGAGGTTCCGCGAGTAGGCTCCAAGAAATCGTGACATCGCGCGCATTATTGATACCGATATTTTCATCTGTCGCGCCGCGCACCGAGACATGATCGATGACCACGTTACTGGTTCCATGAATTGCGATTCCATCCTCGACAGTAGCTTGATTGTTTACGATTTGTATTCGAACGCCGCGAACGATAACGTCATGGGCGCCCCTGGCTCCATCGATGTATAATCCATAGTTCTTGATAGTGATGCCGGGGTAAGGCGCGGTAAAGCCATCGACTGTGATATTCGCCCCGGCAACAAAGAGCCGGCTAGAAACGGCAACGACACCTGCCACGTCAAAAACGATGTATCTATTTGCCTGCGATAGAGCGTCACGTAGGCTGCCTGGACCGGAATCATTTAGATTGGTTACCCGGTAAACCGCTCGTCCTTCGCCGCCCAGCGCATTGGCGCCAAAGCCTTGGTAGGATAAAGCCGCAGCCAGGGAGACAAAACTGGTACAAAAAACTAGTACGATTGTAAAAAAAAACTTTTTACGGTCAGGGGCGCAGGTATAAGACCCATCTTTAACCATTCCTCCGACCCGACATAGTGCCGGAGGATGGCGCTAAAGACAAGCTAAAGTATCAAAAGAGTTACATTTTTCATTTAGAGACATAATAGTGGCAGCTGCTACATGTTTTTCGGTCATGAAAAGTCCTAACGGGCCATGTCCGACTCGATTAGAGGTATGATATGTCTGCCTAAGTACTCGGCCAAATGACGCGCGCCGGGAGGCGACAAGTGAACATAGTCGATATAGGCTTCTTCCTTAAGATCCTTGAATACATTACGTAAATCTAAAAACATAAATTGATATTCTTGTGCGAGCCGACGGATCAATTGGGAAGCTCTTTTATTCAGGTCATTTAACCGCTCAAGGTACCCTTTTTGCCGGTAACGGAGCTCAATCTTCAAGAGATCTTCCTCCGCCGCGGTAAACTTCTTGTCCTGAAACAACGCCAATTCAGGTTGCAATAGAACCACCGGCGTAATTTTTTCGTTCTTAAGAAGAACTACGTTCCGCTTGATCATTTTTAAAACCGTGTCTTGCGCGATCGATTCGTAATCATCGATGTTGCCGGCGAGTTTATACGCCTGGACTTTCACAAGACTCCAAGATTTAATCCGCTCGAGGCTCAACACGACGGCGAACCCGAACCAGCTCTTGGTACCGAGATAGCTAAAGATGTGCTTGAGGACTCCAAGCGCGGTGGGATGGTTCATCTCTTGGATATGATCCGCCTCATAGCTAGTTTGCAATCGCTTGCGTGTTCCATCTAGCGTGTAGTGATCGTTGTGCCCGTCCAGAAAAATAACCATGTCAGGTTGGTAGGCAAGAAGCTCTTGGTTTAGATAGATCAGATGATGGTGAGTCCAATAGCCCGGCACCGCAGCATTGATCACCTCAAACGAATGTTTTCCCGATTGTTCATTAAGAAAGCGTTCGAGGTAATAATCGATCGTCTCGTTATTGGAGACAGTATACGTGCCAAAAACCCCGGAAGCGGACATGCCGTAAGCAGTAGAGCCGCCCATCAGAATAATTCGGTACAGCCCGTTTTCTTTTTTGACGCTGACGTCCTTGCTGCGTCGGAATCCCTGGGCACTATGCTCAGTGCCGTTGCGTTTGTAATGAGGCCTTAAGCGATATCCTCGATACGGGTCGTACTCGTAGCGGCGCACGCTGTTTAGAGAAGCAAAGCCTTTTATCCTAGAGAAGTAGATGAACGCGCTAACTTCAATGATGATCAGAGAGACAGTTATGGAGGCTATTAGAGAGAGCGTAGATGTCAATCTGTGAATAGGTCGCATAGGATGAATTCTGTCTCACCTACCGTGAGTATTTCCTGGGGCCTCAGCCTAATTTGTTTATCGAATGGCGACCGCACTATTGGCGCCAAAAGCTTTGTTGGCGCCGGGATCCGGAAATCGTTCAGCTTGGGTTCGTCGAGACCAAAACTTTATTGCTCCCAAATGGCTAAGTCACGGCCGGTCAATTTGGCCAAATCGCGGTTGTGACTGTAGTAATGGCTCGCCAGATAGTTTTCGGCTGACGGCGATAGTGACGGCGGGTGGCTGCTGAGCTGTTCAATCCATTTGTGGCCAAGCTTTTTTATCCGAAGAGGCAAAAACTTAAACACTTTCAGGCCACGGCCATAGCGCTTCAGCTTCACTGAAGTCAGGCTTTCGGCGACGTTTTGCCGTTGAGTATGCGCCAGTTTATAGCTCGGATCCACGCCCAGAAAGGACCACAGCTCTGAGACAACGCGTTCTGCGTTTTGCGCCAGATCTTCGGAAAAAACAATGCGGATGTCTTTTCGAGAGAATAGCTGCATATACCGCTGGATCTGATGGCTGTAATAACCGCTATCGAGATAGGTCCGAAACTCCCTGGTGGTCCGGATCCCTTTTTTCCCCCGTTCTACGACTAAATCGTTGGCCCATAACTGCGCTCCCTCTTCGCCTTCGAAGGTAATGCCTTTTTCGATCCGTTTCATGTCTTCCCAAATGGCGTCTTCAAATTGAAGCGTTTCAAGGCCGATGCGGTAGTTGTGAAACCAGTGAGAATAGGCTCGCTTGATCGGGTTTCGTACAATAACGATAAGCTTCGGGTCCGGAATACTCTGTTTAATGCGTTCGGGAACGAAGGGGAGATACAAATTCCTATGCCTCGCTTCTCCCACTGCAGTTTGGCCATTCCAGCCGGCAAAGTATCGCTCCGAGTAGTATCTCAAGCCCTTGGCGTACTCAAACTCAAAAAAAATCGGTTCTTTAGGATCGGAGAAGTAAACATCGGGATGCTGGCTAAGGTAGGTGTAAAGTGACGTCGTTGCGCATTTCATGGCGCCAAGAATAAAAAAATTTGGCTGGCCCATACCGTTGACCATCATCATCAGAATTTATTGTCGCCCGCCGTGTTGTTGCATTTGCCGATACGCTCAAACTGCAGCCAAAGCCGATCAATCAACTTTGCTGAACGAGGCGGCGTCACTATCGTTCAGGGACAAGATCTTAAGGCGTTGCAAGGCTTCAAAACTCAGTGTGGCGTAAACCTCTGCGCCTAGCTTGGTAGGATGTGAATCGACGCGGGAGTTCCGAAGCGATGCCGGGTCCGCGTTCCTCCAGCGCGGGTCAGATTTGCCGTCTAAGTCGACCACCGGTATTCCGAGGCGCGTTTTCACACTGTCGAATCTCTGCCGCAGAATCTTGCGGTATTCGAATCGCGTGTCTTCGAAGCGGGTAAAAATTACAAAACGGATCCCTGCCGCCTTACAAATCTGAGACATGTCACTGATGGAATTCTCGATGACAGTCCAGCGCGACCCCGGACGCTGGTCTTGGTAAGCGTCCAAATGGACGCGATTATCCCGCCCGGTGAGCTTGATCCGGGCGTCCTGGTAGAGCACTAACAACAGCGACGCGGCGTAGCTGCGCTGAAGAATCTCGGCCAGCTTACGCCGTTTCTCCAGAACCCAATTTTTGGCCTCGATGTCGTTTATCGAGTAGAACAGGATAACCAGCTGCGGCTGGAGCTTTATTCCAACCGTCT
Organism: Deltaproteobacteria bacterium; assembly: GCA_021323355.1. Taxonomy (GTDB): domain Bacteria; phylum Desulfobacterota; class Binatia; order UBA9968; family UBA9968; genus WHTF01. The sequence continues at coordinate 434 of JAJONK010000038.1, read as the reverse complement.
TGAACTGGATAAGCTCCTGTTCGGTATTGTATGAGATTACGCTCATATTAAGCGTGCGAAACGATGGCCGGCCGTGGTAGTACCAGTTTAGCCGGTCCTCGAGCTGCCGCGGAATAGAGTGTTCCACTGGTTGCCCGATGCCGAATGGAAATGAGTCGCCCATAACAAGGATGCGGAACTCGTTTGCCGCTGGCTTCTCGGTGGTTTCGCGATCACGCATTCCGAAGCTGTTAATGGCGACGTCCACACCCCAGAATTTCCCCGAAAGATCCGGTCGGTTGCGATAGCCGATGGGCTGCTCCCGAATCATGGTGTCTAGATAGGCGGCTGTTTCCGGATAATAGGAAATGCCAAATGGATCAAAGATCCGCGCGGCGATTTCCAGCATTATAAATGCAACTATCAGCTGGATGGCGACGATTCCGAGCCAGCCG
>JAJONK010000433.1 GCA_021323355.1 Deltaproteobacteria bacterium | reverse complement strand
TCCAGTTTATCAGCGGACTCGATGCATTCGATGGCTTGAGAAAGTCTACGGTATGTTGTCCGACAGAAAAACTTAAACCTTCGGCTCCAAGTTCTGTTCGGACAATCGGCTTGCCACTCTGCCCCAGCACCGCGCTATACCAGCGGTCAACTTGCGACAGCTCATCGACGGCTATCGTGACGGTGTCGATTCCACTGGCGCCGTTGTTGTGGTCGAACTGTTGGGGAATGCGCTCGTTACGCGGCGTTACGTCCTGGATCAGAAACGGCGCTACACCCCGATGCGAACCTGTCGCCAGAGAAAGTATCCATTTTAATTCGTAGCCATCGGGGCGAGTACGCGACCAGGGCACCGGGTCATTTATCGCAACTCCGGCTTCGCGCAGCTTCAGAGTATCGCCCTGGAGATCATCGGTCTGCATGCAATAATCGACCAACCGTTCGCCTTTTTGTAACGGCTGCCACCAGCGATGATCGATCGCTTCACGATAAAATGCGATCACCTCGAGATAGGATCCATCGGCAAACGAGATCAGCACGTTGTGGCTGCCCACAGGATGCTTGCCGCCGGGAACTACTGTGAAGCCTAACTGTTGGTAGTCACTGGCCGCCTGCTCAAGATCTTTCACGACAATGACCAGATGATCGATTCCCAGAAACATAGTTTCAAGCTCGGTGATTAGTGAAAGGCCGGCGCTACTTCTTCAAGGAAACGCTTCACTTGTCCGGTCTGGTCCCATGAAGTCATTCTCAAGGTGATGTGCTCGATGCCGGCGGCGAAATAAGCTTTAAGCTCTTCGATGCACTGGTTCGGAGTGCCTGCGGTGGTGAAGCCTTCGACGAACTTCATGCTGAAGTTCGACGTATAGTACTTGTCGAGAAAGGCTTTGCTTTCATTTAGCGCTACTTGTCGGTCTTCCTTGATGTTGATGTTATGGTAGAGCGAGCTGCCGATCTTGGACGGATCGCGGCCTTCTTCCTTGGCCATCTCGAGTATTCGGGTCCATTGAGATTTAAATTCTTCGGGGGTGACTTTGTTGGTCATCCACCCGTCGGCAAATTTTGCCACGCGCCGTAAACCGCGTTCCACCGCGGGTGACGGCGCGCTGGCGCCGTCTTTCCAGGTCAGGCCGGTGGGATTGCTGGCAATCCAGATCGGCACTGGGTTTTGCACTGGGCGCGGTTGAATCGTTACGCCTTCGAATTCATAGAACCGCCCCTTGTGCGAGGCGTTTTCTTCGTGGAAGAGCTTGCGCAGGATGGTGATGCCCTCTTCCAATCGGCCAACGCGCTCAGTGTCCTTGATACCCATCACCCGGTGCTCAAGAGCCTGCGCCGGGCTCTGCTCGTTGGGACCGCCCAAACATACGGCCAACCAGGCGCGGCCAGCTGAAATGACATCCAAACTGGCCCATTGCTGCGCAAGCAAAGCCGGATGACGCTGGGGAAACGTTGCCATACAGCCGACGGCTAAGCGAACTCTTTTTGTGACAACGGCGAGAGCTGACAATAGCGTAATGGATTCCAATCGAGGTTTTGCCAGCAAGCTGTCACCCACCCATACAGCATCGAATGCGCCCGAGTCCTCGCCGCGTTTTGCCATCTCGAAAAGTTCCGGGACAGTAATGGCGCCGATAATGACGCCGCGGTTCGCCAGAGTTAAACCGAATGAGGCCATAATCCGAATCTCCTTCTTACTTTCCATAGCATATGCCCTCACCCTTCCGAAACCAATGCGGTGATTGATAGCAATTATTTTGCTATGCTGGCTTACTTCCAAGTGGAGGGGAAACAATGACGGCTACCTTCAGAAGCTATCTTGAAGCATTGAAGATCAACGGCGAGTTGCTCGAGATTACCACGGCCACCGATGCGCGTGACATTGCCGCGTTGGTGCCGCAGTCCGAACAAGCAATTTTGTTTCAAAACGTGCGCGGCTACTCAATGCCGGTGGCGTCCGGGTTATTACAGTCGCGCAACCGGTTAGCTCTGGCCATGGGAGTTCCGTACGAGAAGATCGAAAGCAAGCTGCGCGCAGCCATGGAGCATCCGATTGCACCACAACGAGTTCAGCGCGGAGCTGTGAAGGAAGTGGTTCGCACCGGTACGGACGTCAACGTGTTCGAGCTTCCGGTGCCGGTGTTTTCGATTATGGACGGCGGGCCCATGATCACGGGCGGTGTTGTGATTGGTGAGGACCCGGAATTCGGCATGAACGCGGGAGTATACCGGTTAATGCTAAAGGAAAGAGATATTACCGGCATCGACATTGTAACGCCCAATAATCTGCGAAAGTTTGCCGAGCGGTCGCTGCAGCAAAAAAAGCCGCTGCCGATATCAATCTCTATCGGCACGCATCCTTATGAGTTGGTTGCATCGACGTTCAAAGCCAATCTCGGTGTCAATGAGCTCACGTTTGCGGGCGGGCTTCGGGGCGAGCCGCTGGCGCTCGCCGATGGCGAAACCATTCCGGTGCCGTGTATCGCCGATGCGGAGATTGTTTTGGAAGGAGAAATTCTTCCGGAAGGCTGGGTTCATCCTGAAGGGCCGTTTTGCGAGTTCAACCGGCTAATGGGCGGCATTCATCTCAATCCGCGAGTGCGCATCAAAGCGGTCATGCATCGTAAAAATCCGATTTACTATGCTTTGCATATGCCGTGGGAAAATATCTGGATGAGCGCGCCGATTTACGAAGCTGCCGCTTGGCGCGTGCTTCACGAAGCTGGTGTTCACGCCACTGCCATCAACGTAACGCCCGGAGGATGCTGTCACTGGCACATCGTGGCGGCGATCAAGAAATCCCCGGGTGATGGCAAAAATGCGATTATGGCGCTCCTGTCAATCGCGGACATCAAACATGTGACTATAGTCGATGATGATATCGATGTATTCGATGCGATCGACGTTGAATGGGCCGTGGCCACGCGTGTTCAGGCCGATCGTGATGTCCTGATCGTTTCCAATGCTCGTTCTAAACCTCTTGATCCATCGTTGCCGCCTTCTACCACAGGCAAAATTCCGACTACAGCGAAAATGGGTATCGACGCAACCATTCCCGACAATGTGCCGGCGAGCCGGTACAATCGGATTGTTTACTACAATCAAGGCAAGGTGCAGCTGAAAGACTATCTAGATAGCGGCGTGAAACAGGCGCCGCCAACCGAACCGTCCGATACGCAAGCCGTATCGCAAAAGATTCTCGGCGAGCTGGCAAATTCGCACCGCTTCTTTGCCGAGTTGTTAGAGCTGTTTCCACAGATTGATTATCGAGCCATCGCCACAGCCTTAGGTGGTTTACACGAACAGGGGAGGATCAATCAGGACGGCGATGGAAAGTATCAGATGAAGCAACCAACGAGGCCTGAATGACTAATCCGCGTAAC
>JAJONK010000432.1 GCA_021323355.1 Deltaproteobacteria bacterium | reverse complement strand
ACGAAGAGCACGAAGCTTAAGAATTTCCGGCACCCGTCAAAGCCTTCGTGACCTGCGGTTGGTGAGTTCGTAATTTATAGAGCGCCCGTTATGCTCGCATACCGCGTCTAACGCCTGACGAGTGCCAGGCCCAGTAACGTTGCGATTGGGCCGATCGTAGCGTTGATCTTTAGCAGCATAAACCATTTTTGCCAGTCCGCGCGTAAAGCTTCCGGCCACGAGTCTGTGGTGATTGCTGCCTGATTGGTATTGGAAGCGATCTTAGGGCCATACTTGAACACTTGCAGCGCATGATGAACCAACATCACGACAAAGAGCAGGAGCTTGACTGACAGAATCGTCAGATAATACTGTCCCAGGTGAGCGCCGGTCATTTGGCTGCGCAGGACCAGGTTCAGTATTCCTGTAACGAATAACAGCCCGATCGCTGTCCAGGACAGCAATTCAAAGGTTATCCGCCCGCGGTTCAAAAGTCGTAAACCCAGCCCTGCCTTTAAATCGTGCACCGCCGGTCCAAAAACAATCAGAAAAAAAGCTATTCCGCCGAGCCACATCGCCAGCGCCAGGAGATGCAGCAGGAGACTCACAGAATGTAATTGGGTCATGGATTGAAGTAGCGAATTTAAGCAGTCGACTGTGATTAACATCGCTCGGTAGGCTTTGCAAACCTGAGCCGCCGACTGGTGACGGCTGCAATCTGGCCTTTGTATCAAAAAACTCGTTGCCGCCTGTTGACCTTTACTTTCAAAATTCAGCTCGTGTTAGATGACGATCACAAACGCTGATGTCCTGTTAACGATCGACCATCTGACGGTTCTTATCTTGACAATTTGAAACACCCTCTGTTACGAAGTCTCATTCTTCAAATAGGAGACGCCAATGCGGCTAATCGGCCAAGCAGCGGTACGGAAATTACTGCGTTGCATCATCTTTTCTGCGGCGACGGTGATCTACTCTTTGCCGGTCAATGCCCAGAGTGTCGAAGAGACTTATCAACGGGCGTTGAAGGAGGGCGGCGCGCTCAACGTCTACGGTACTTTAACCCCGGACACCGCGGCTAAAGTTCTGCCGCTATTCGAGAAACGTTTTCCCGGTCTCAAGACGGTCAACACCGGGGCAAGTTCCGACAAGATCGTCGCCCGGGTGATTTCCGAGGCGCGCGGCGGCAGAACCATTGGCGATGTTTTTCACATGAACCTGGAAAACATCATGCAGCTGCATGAGCAAGGCTTGGTGCTGGAGAAGCTGCCGGCGGAAGCCGACGTGTTTCCAAATCATCTCAAGGGTTCCTATTGGATCGCGACTCGTTTCAACACCTTGGTGGCGGCCTGGAATACGCAACTGGTGAGTAAATCGGACGAGCCTAAGAGTTTCGAAGAGTTTGCCGATACGAAATGGAAAGGCAAGCTGTTGGCCGAACCTCGTGATGCCGAATTTTTGATCGCCTTTGCCGAACAGAGATATAAAAGCAGCGATAAAGCGATCGAGTTGTTTAAAAAAATTGCCGCCAATAATGTCGAGTTTCATAGTGGCCATCCGCAGCTGGCGGAACTGCTGACGGCTGGGCAGGGCGCGGTCTGCTTAACCTGTTACACCCATCATCTGCTGCCAAGGATGCAGAAGGGAGCGCCATTGAATTACATGCGTAGTTTCGGTGTCGGTTTAATCAGAGGGGCGGGTGCCGGCGAATCCGAAAGTCGAGCCCGCCGAGGCTATCGGGCTCAAAACCGTCTACGGCCTGGGCGAGAAAGAATACCGGGAGTTCTCCAGGTACGAACAGCTTTGGAAGCAGATCTTTAGCTTGCGCTAGGGTTGCGCGATCGGAGATGTGATCCGCCCGGGCTATTTCCATCCGTCGATAGAGACGCTCTTGTCGTAGTTGCAACCCATCACTCGCCAGTAGCCGTTGGTTTCGCCGCCGACGACCACCACCTTTATTTCGTCTAAGCGAAACATCGGTACGAGTTCATCGGCAGCCGCTTTGAGCTTGGTGGCGTAGGGCTCTTCGCCCTTGACGGCCCTTGGGTGAATGTAGTTTTGAATAAGTTGATCGTCCCAATAAATGCTGGCCGGCATAGTGGCATGCTCGTAGATCCATTGAATTAACTTATCTTTGGTATCGAAGCCGCCCCTATCAATAAATTGCCGCGCGACGATCGGATCGAGTATGAGAGTGGGCGGTGTATGTGGGTTTAGACCTCGAAGCAGATACTGAACATGGTCGCGCCAATGTTTTTCTCGAAGTCCCATCTGGAACGACGTGGTGCGACAATGCCTAAATAGGCTGACAACGCTGTCGCTGGTATTAAAGCCATGCTGGACGTGGAGCGGCGTCCAGGGACTTCTTTCCTCATTTTCCGCGTAGGTGATGCTGTTATAGGCGTAGTTATTCCCTTGGGAGCCCATGTAAGTTTCGCCCGGCACGGATCCGCCTTGCAAATTCTGCGACAGCAGTCCGAAAGCTCTGCCGATGGTGGCATTGGCGTGGTTGTAAGGTCCCATCGCGCCAATTCCCCAGTTCATGCCGATCTGATGCCGGATCGGTCCATTCACTACCGCCATGGTGGCGCCGGAAGTGGTGGTGCTCGGTCGGGCCGTGACTTCTGAGGCCGCAAGCGCCAGGATGACTGGGAGGTATTCAGGCCTAGCGCCGGCCATGACCGCGTTCACCGCAACCTTCTCCACGGTGAACTGCCATCCCTCCCGGGTGCGTGTCGGGCGCATAGTGCCCACCACCTCATCTGCTTTGCGGCGGGTGCCAGACAACATCGCTGCCACCCTCTCGTCGGTCGGGACGACGATTGGCAAATGGTCGGTCCAACCGTTATCCAAGAACAAACGCTGCAGATTATTCTCGTTGTCAGGATCGATCAGCCTCGGCGTTGACCGATCGATCTTGATCTTCTGCTTCTCCTGATCGCTCAGCGGCTTTGTCAGCGCCTCAACGATTTCCTCCATTAAAGGTTTGCCGGTTACTGGATCGATGCCGTCGATGTAGGCTTTCAGTTCGGAATAGGTTTTGCCCATCACAGGCATCGGTACGAAGGCGAACCTCTGATGCGGCATTCCTTTGGTATAAGCGACGGATCTTACGACCGAAGCGAAAGGTTTGGCGTGAACACCCACCGTCGGCACGCCATACTGGCTCTCCAGAGTAATACAATGCACGGCGACCGCCGGCGCGCACGTGCTTCAATGCCCGACCGCCATAACGGCGGCAGCATCGTGCTCGCGGATTTCGCTAAAGAGCTTTGGATAATGTTCGGCGAACCAAGCCTGCATCTGCTGCAGCAGTTTGTCGCCATCGACGAAATGAACATCGACCAAATAAATCGTTTTGCCGTTTAGACTCTCAACCCGCGGCGCCATACCCAGTTGTTCGATGGTTGGCGGGTACCCCATCGGGTTCAAAGCGCTAACTTTTCTGTTGGCGGATGCAACCGACTCAACTGTTTCACTTTGATTCATTGTGAAGCTCTCCTGCTAGTGACGATCTATTCGCGACGAGACTATGCCTCGGCGGTATCGAAGCATTCATTCAACTCAATTCACGCTTATGCCAGTGTCGCTCCAATGGCAATACCGAACACCGATGGCGATCGATGCAATATAAGCGGTGACGCAATCCGTTTGCGGTTCTAAAATTTTTTCTAGGCAATCCATTGCCCTCTGGTCATCTTGATTTGCTTAGCCTCGGAGATCTGCGTGAGCTGACATGGATTGGAGCAAAAGCAAGCGCGGCAAAGTGGCATTGGCGTTGCGATGTGGGGCGGCTTTCCCCTTGAAATGACCAGGTGCCTATGTTAGCTAAATTGAAGTTTTTCTGCCCATTCCCCAAACACAAGGATGGATTGCTAGAGATGATGCGCTGGTTGCCAGAAGATGTATCGACCTATGGTCACGAAATAGACTCCTTATTTTTTCTTATTTATTACATCACGGCCGCCACTTTCATATTGGTCACGGTGTTGATGGTCCTGTTTTTAGTGATGTACCGCGAACGGCCCGGCCGGCGAGCGACTTATAGTCACGGCAACACGACGCTTGAGATCATTTGGACGATTATTCCAGCCGCTATACTGATCGTGCTCTCGTTTATGAGCGTGAACACCTGGGCGAAATTGAAAAATACGGTGCCGCCCAGTGATTTCGCCATCCAAGTTACCGCCAAACAGTTTAACTGGGGCATTGCTTACCCGGGCGCCGACGGCAAACTCGGCACTGAGGATGACGTCAAATTCGATAACGATGTTCATGTGCCGGTCAATAAGGTCGTCCACGTCCATCTCGGATCCGAAGATGTGATTCACAGCTTTTTCATTCCCAACCTTCGGTTCAAGCAGGATATGGTTCCGGGACGAACAGTGACGGGTTGGTTTGAAGCGACTAAACCCGGAAGGTATGAACTGCCTTGCGCGGAATTGTGCGGCTTCGGCCACTCCGGTATGAAGGGCTGGCTGCACGTCCACAGCGCCGAAGATTACGCCAAATGGGCGGCGGAAAATTTGGCCGCCAAGCAGCAGTAACACTTCCACTCTAGATCGGATTCATCCGAAGCAGATTCACGGAGGATTATAATACGATGAGTCAGACAGTAGCGGCCGGCGCAGCGCACGTAGCGCACGCGCATCATGAAGAGCTTGGCTTTTGGCGCACCTACATCTTTTCTACGGATCACAAGATGATCGGCCGGCAGTTTTTGTTTATGGGCTTATTGATGTTGATCATCGGTGGATTGCTGGCGATGATGATGCGCTGGCAATTAGCGTGGCCGGAAACCGCCGTTCCCGGGTTGAGCGCTATTCCTGAGCCTTATATGTACGAAGGCATCATTCCGCCGCAGACCTACAATGCGCTCTTTACCATGCACGCGACCATTATGATCTTCTTCGTGGTCATGCCGATCATGGTCGGCTGCTACGGCAACTTTCTTATTCCCTTGATGATCGGCACGCGCGACATGGCTTTTCCGCTGTTGAACATGCTTTCTTTCTGGGTCGGCGCGGTCGCCGGTGTGATTATGCTAGCGAGTTTTTTGGTACCGGGCGGGCCCGCCGCGGCGGGATGGACCGGCTATGCAACCCTTTCAGCGAGGGCCGCATACACAGGCGTGGATCTAGGCCAGGATCTCTGGATTATCAGTTTGCTCGTGCTCGGCATATCTTCTTTGATGGGCTCCATCAATTACATCACCACCATCGTCAACATGCGGGCGCCGGGAATGACCTACTTCCGCATGCCATTGACGGTGTGGTCGCTTTTCATCACCGCCATCCTGCTTTTGTTGGCTTTGCCGGTCCTGACCGCCGCGCTGGCCATGCTGCTGTTCGACCGGACGCTTGGCACGAGCTTCTTTCTTCCCGAGGGCGGCGGTCAGCCGCTTCTCTGGCAGCATATGTTCTGGTTTTTCGGCCATCCGGAAGTCTACATCCTGGTTCTTCCTGCCATGGGAGTGACCTCCGATTTGCTTTCGACTTTTTCCCGCAAACCAATCTTTGGTTATCATGCGATGGCCTTTTCCATGATTGCGATCGCCTTTCTGTCGTGGATCGTTTGGGGCCATCATATGTTTGTCAGCGGCATGAATCCGCTGCTCGGCACCGCTTTCATGATGACGACGATGGTGATCGCGGTTCCATCGGCGATCAAAGTGTTTAATTGGCTCGGAACCCTCTGGGGTGGAAGTATTCGGCTTACTTCACCGATGCTGTTTGCCCTCGGTTTTGTTTCTAACTTCCTGATTGGCGGTTTGAGCGGCATCTTTATGGCTTCGACCCCGGTCGATATTTTTATCCACGACACTTATTATATCGTTGCTCACTTTCACTATGTCGTGGCGGGAATTATCTTCGCGCTCTTTGCCGCCGTCTATTACTGGTTTCCCAAGATGTTTAGCCGGATGATGAGCGAGCCTCTGGGGAAGATTCATTTTGTCTTGACCTATATATTCTTTAACTTAACCTTCTTCCCGATGCATTTTCTCGGCGTCGGCGGGCATATGCGGCGCATCTATAATCCGATGCAATACGAGTTTATCCAGCCGATGCAAGACTGGAATGTCTTCATTACGGTCAGCGCTCTGCTGCTCGGCCTTTCTCAGCTGCCGTTCTTGATTAATTTCTTCTGGAGTCTTTTTGCCGGAAAGAAAGCAGAGCGCAATCCTTGGCAAGCCAACACCCTGGAGTGGTCGGCGCCGACACCACCGCCGCACGGTAACTTTGAAGTTCAGCCGACGGTTTATCGCGGGCCCTATGAGTATAGCTCGCCCGAGGTGAAAGAAGATTGGTTGCCGCAGGACAAGCCGCTAGCCAAAACGGCCGCTCGAGCGCACTGATAACGGCAATGAAAGCTGAAGGGACAAGGAACGCATCATCCATCTCGGTGTGGCCTCACCGTCTGGCGGTGATCACGGCTTGCGCGACATTTCCGTTATTGTTTATCGGCGGTCTTGTTACCAGCAAGGGCGCAGGGTTGGCGGTCCCTGATTGGCCCACCACCTTCGGCTACAACATGTTTCTTTATCCCTGGTCGAAGATGGTCGGCAACATTTTCTATGAGCATAGCCACCGTCTGGTTGCCTCAGCCGTAGGATTCTTGACCATTGCGCTAGCTTTGTCGCTATGGGTACAGGAGCGCCGCAA
>JAJONK010000431.1 GCA_021323355.1 Deltaproteobacteria bacterium | reverse complement strand
ATCGGGCTGGGGCGGATGGGCGCCAACATGACCGAGCGCCTGTTACGAGGCGGCCACAAGCTGATTACTTACGACCGTAGCCCTGAGGCGATCCAGAGATGCGTCGACAAAGGCGCGTTAGGCGCGCATTCGCTGGCCGACTTTGTCAAGCAAGTGAGTTTGCCGCGCGTCATCTGGTTGATGGTGCCATCCGGCGAGCCGGTTGATCTCACCATCGAGCAGCTGCTTCCCAGTCTGCTCGAGAACGACATCATCATCGATGGCGGCAACTCACATTATAAAGATTCCGTCCGGCGCGCCCAAAAACTGAAACAATTGGGCATTCACTTCGTCGACGCCGGCACCAGCGGCGGCATCTGGGGTTTGCAAGAAGGTTACTGTCTGATGATCGGTGGCGAAAAAGCGATCGTCGACCAGCTCGAACCGATTTTCAAGACCTTGGCGCCAGAGAATGGCTTTGCTCACGTCGGCGCCAGCGGCGCAGGACATTTCGCTAAAATGGTTCACAACGGCATCGAGTACGGCTTGCTGCAAGCGTATGGCGAAGGCTTCGAGATGTTGAAAGCCTCCCAGTTCGAGTTCGATCTGGGAAAAATCTCGCATCTATGGAATCAAGGCAGTGTGGTGCGTTCGTGGTTATTGGAGTTGGCAGAAAATGCATTTCAGAAAGATCCCCAGCTCTCGTCCATCAAAGGCTACGTCGAAGATTCCGGCGAGGGCCGCTGGGCAGTGCTCGAAGCGGTAGAGCGAGAGATTCCAGCTTCAATTCTGACGCTCTCTCTCTTTGCCCGGTACGCCTCGCGCCAGGAGGATTCTTTTTCCGCTAAGGTGATCGCCGCTCTACGAAACGAGTTTGGCGGCCATGCCGTAAAAAAGGAGTAACTTTCCATGGCAAGCGACCCGCAGGACTATGTTCCGAGCGGTTTCAGTCAAACGAAAAAACCCCATGCGTGCGTGCTGGTTATTTTCGGCGCTTCCGGCGATTTGACCAAGCGGAAGCTGATACCTGCCTTGTACAATCTTGCATTGGAAAAGCGCTTGCCGGAGCGCTTCTCGGTGGTCGGTTTTGCGCGCAGCGACATGAGCGACGGCGACTTCCGCAACAAAATGCGCGAAGCGGTGAGCGAGTTTTCACGCACCGGGCTGAAGGATGAACAGGTGTGGCAACAGTTTGCCTCAACGCTCTATTACGTTCGCGGTGATTATAACGAGTCCGGCGCATACCAGCGTCTCAAGAGCATGATTGACGGCTTCGATCGCGGCAGCCGTGTCCTGCCGGTGCGGGTTTTTTATTTAGCCATGCCGCCTGATTTGTACGCTCCGGTAATCGAGCGCATGGCCGCAGTTGGATTAGCTCCGAAGGAAAGCGAGGGCACCGCGCGGACTCGGGTGGTTATCGAAAAGCCGTTCGGCAGCGACCTCGAATCGGCGCGCGAGCTCAACCGGCGCGTGCATGAGGCGCTGGATGAAAAACAGGTCTATCGAATCGATCATTATCTCGGCAAAGAAACCGTGCAGAACATCATGGTACTCCGCTTCGCCAATGCGGTGTTCGAGCCGATCTGGAATCGGCGCTACGTCGATCATGTGCAAATTACCGCCGCCGAAACGGTCGGCGTGGAAACCCGCGGAGGGTACTACGACGAAGCCGGCGTTGTCCGCGACATGTTTCAAAATCATCTGTTGCAGCTCGCTTGTCTTACCGCCATGGAGCCGCCGGTAGGCTTTTCCGCCGACGCGGTACGAGATGAAAAGAGCAAGCTGCTTCGTGCCGTGCGCCCGATAACCGACGATCAAGTGGCGGTCCACGCGGTGCGGGGTCAATACGGTCCGGGCCGAATCAATGGTAAACCGATGCCGGGTTATCGCGAAGAATCCGGCGTCGCCAGAGATTCGTCGACGCCTACTTATGCGGCCATGAAACTCTTGATCGACAACTGGCGCTGGGAAGGAGTGCCTTTTTACTTGAGATCGGGTAAACGGCTGTTCAGGCGCGTGACCGAAATTGCCATCCAATTTAAGCGGCCTCCCTTGTTACTGTTCAAGTCCTGCGCTGTCGAGGACGTGACTCCCAATGTACTGGTGATCCGGATTCAGCCCGACGAAGGCGTGGCGCTTACGTTCGAAGTCAAACCGCCGGGACCGGAAATCTGTGTGAGTCCGCTCAAACTCGATTTCAAGTACGAAGAGGCATTCGGCAACACTTCGCCAGAGGCATACGAGACCTTGCTCGAGGATTGTATCGAAGGCGACTCCACCCTCTATACGCGGCACGACTGGGTGGAGTTGGCGTGGTTGCTCATGGATCCCGTGATAAAAACCTGGGACAGAATCCAGCCCAAAGATTTTCTCAATTACGAGGCTGGTAGCTGGGGACCGAAGGACGCCGATGAATTCATGCAGCGCGACGGGCGGCGCTGGCGGCGGCCGTTAAACAATACCAATCAGCTTGCCTGATTCTTCAAACGCATACCATGCCTCTAAATATGCCTCATAGCAGTTTGCTGAAAACTCTGTTTGCAGGCTGCTCAAAAAGATCTCAGAGTCAAATCGGATTACAAGGATGAAAGCGGAAATCTGAAAGCGGAATTCATTTTTCAGCTTTCATAATTCATCTTTCCAAAAAGCATATGAATCTTTTTCAGCACTCTAATAGAGAATTAATTTTAGCCGGCGACATAGGCGGCACCAAGACTCACCTTGCACTCTACTCCCATCAGAACAACAATCTTAAAGCCGAATTAGAAAAAACATTTCCAAGTCAGGAGTATTCCGGCCTCGAGCCACTCCTGCAAGAGTTTCTCGCCAGCGGTAAATATCCGATCGGTCGAGCGTCGTTCGGCATTGCCGGTCCGCTGGTCGACGGCAGAGTGAATCCGCCTAATCTGGACTGGATCGTAGATCCTTTATCGCTGGCGAAGATCTTGGAATTGTCTTCGGTTTCTCTGCTCAACGATTTGGAAGCCGCTGCCTACGGAATTTTTACTCTGGCGCCGGAGGAGTTTCTCGTCCTCAACGAAGGGGTCGTCAGACGGCCGGGTAATAGAGTTCTCATCGCCGCCGGTACCGGTTTGGGAGAAACAATTCTTTTCGATGACGGCAAGAATTATTATCCGCTGGCTTCAGAGGGTGGGCACGCCGACTTTGCCGCCAGAAATGAACTGGAGATTGAACTGTTACGATACCTGATTGGTCGATTTGGCCGCGTAAGTTACGAGCGGGTTATCTCCGGTCCCGGCCTGTCGAACATCTACGATTTCCTTAAAGACAAGGCCGACGTTCCGTTGCCGGGTCCGTTCGCGGAAAAGATCGCCGCTGCGGAAGATCGCAGTCCTCTCATATCACGAGCGGCTCTGGCAGGAGAGCCGGAGATCGCTGTTAAGG